>JAYELL010000102.1 GCA_034717495.1 Chloroflexota bacterium
CGAAGGGACGCGAAGGTTACGAAGCGCGAAGGGACGCGAAGGCACGAAGTTTGGACCACGAAGGCGCGAAGGGACGCGAAGGTTACGAAGCGCGAAGGGACGCGAAGGTTACGAAGCGCGAAGGTGGACGCGAAGGCACGAAGTTTGGACCACGAAGGCGCGAAGGGACGCGAAGGTTACGAAGCGCGAAGGGACGCGAAGGTTACGAAGCGCGAAGGTGGACGCGAAGGCGCGAAGTTTGGACCATCGACCATTGACAATTGACCACTGACCATTGACTATTTGGCTGACAAATAGCCAGGTGCCCAACTCCATGCATATCGGCGTCATCACTCACAACTTTCCGCGCTTTCCAGGTGACTACAGCGGCAATTTCGTCGCCTATCTGAGCGAAGCGCTGGCCCGCGAGGGGAACCGTGTCACCATCCTGGCACCCTGGGACGCGGCCTATCGACCCCCGCCACCCGATAGCCAGGTCGACCGTTTTCTGTGGCGTTATGCACCCAGGGCCGATTGGCATCGCCTGGGTTACATGCGGACCATGGAAGCCGACGTGAAAATGCGAGGTGAGACCTACTGGCTCGCCCCCGGCTTCTTCGCGGCCGGCACATTGGCCACATTGCAGTGGTGCCTGATCAACAAGCCCGACGTTTTACATGCCCACTGGCTGTTGCCCGGCGGCTTTTTCGGTGCCGTGGCAAGCCGGCTTCTGGGCATTCCCCTGGTCGTTTCCATTCCCGGCTCTGATGCCCTGGTCGCTCGCCAGAATCCCGTCATGCGTTCGATGGCAAAATTTGTGCTCGATCAGGCTGACCTGATAACCGCCAACAGTGGCAGTCTGCGCGATGTCGCCGTGAATGAGTTGGGCGCCGATCCCAGGCGCTTCGAGTTGATCATCTACGGCGTTGACCCCAGGGCCATGACTGTCGATCGCAGCAAGAATGCTGAATTGCGGGCTGAACTTGGCGTGGCGCCCGACGAACTCCTGCTACTGGCTGTAGGCCGCATGGTCTACAAAAAAGGCTTCGATGTGCTCATCCGGGCCATGGCGATGATCAAACAAAGTGGTGTGCTGGAGACAGGCGCTGCCCTGCCGAAACTGCGGCTGGCCTTCGTCGGCGAAGGCGATCTCTGGCAGGAATGGCAAGAGCTGGCACGAGACCTGGGGGTCGATGAAGACATCGTCTGGCCTGGCACGGTGCCCTTCGATCAGATGCAAGGCATGTATAACGCCGCGGATGTCCTGGTCATGCCGTCGGTGACCAGACCGGCCACCGGCCTGAGCGTCACGGTGCTGGATGCCATGGCATGCGGCAAACCCATCATCGGCAGCACGGCGGCCGGCAATCCCCTGGTCGTCCGGGAGGGCCACAATGGCTATATCGTGCCTGAAGGTGATCCGGCTGCGCTGGCAGGGGCGATTCTGCGCTTCGCTGCCCTGCCATGCGAAACCCGTGAAGAGATGGGGAAAAAGAGTCGTCGCCTGGTCGAAGAGCAATTTGCCTGGGAACATCTGGCCCGTCGCTATCTGGAAAACTTCAAGCGGCTGGCAGCAGGGCGGGTACTTCTTGGGAAACAGGATGGGTTGCGGTAAAATGATCGAATGCCTCGCCGACCAAAGGATGTTCGAGCTTGAGTAAAGCGCATTCGGCCAGCCACAGCAGACGCCCACCCCGCTGGGCTGTGGCCTTGCTGTGGGCATTGATCGTTATTTACACCCTTTATTTCTCGGCGGTTTCAATCCGCCTTCACGACGCCCATCAGACCCACGCGTCCGACCTTGGACAGATCGATCTGGCCATCTGGAACACCAGCCAGGGCCGCTTCGTCGAGCAAATCAAGGGGGACCAGATCACGACCCGCATGACCGATCATGTGGAGCCGATCTTCGCGCCTGTTTCTACAGTATTTTGGATTTGGGATGATGTCAGGGCACTGCTGATACTTCAGGCAGCCCTGCTTGCCCTGGGCGCCTGGCCTGTGTTCCATTATGCCTACGACCGGGTAATGGACAAAGAGAGCGATTCCGCCGGCGATGCCAAATGGTCTGCCCTGACGGCGTTGGCGTTTGTGGCGGCCTACCTGCTGTATCCGTCACTTCAGGCCGCCAGTGCTGCGGAATTTCACGCCCTGCCTCTGGCAACGCCGCTCATCTTGTTTGCGTTTCTCTTCGCGCAGCGCAGGCAGTGGGGGCGATTCGCGGTCGCGGCGTTGCTCGTTGCCACAGTACAGGAGGGCACAGCGCTGCTGGCGGCCGCACTGGGAGCCTATGCCCTGGGAATCGGGATATACCGGTTGATTCAAGGCAGAGGTGATGCTTCAGTTTCGACTGATCCGGTATGGCACAACAGCCAGGTTATGCGGCCACTGGTTACAGGCGCCATCGTTCTCGCTGCCGGGCTTCTCTGGTTCTATCTGGCAACCTTCGTGATCGTGCCGGTCTATGCGGCAGAGGCGTACGGCCTGGATGAGAGCCCCTATGTAGCTCGCTACGGCGCCCTGGGCAGCAGCTTTGGCGATGTCATCACGAGCCTGTTCACCCGGCCCGGAACGGTTCTCAGGATTGCCATGGAGCCCCTGCGGCTGCGCTATCTCTTGCTGATATTGGCGCCCCTTGGTTTTCTGTCGCTGATCGGCTTCGAGATCCTGCTGGTTGGGCTTCCGCTGTTCCTTGCCAATTTCCTCAGTGCCTTTCCCTTCCAGTACAGCGGCCAGTTGCACTATTCTACCCCCCTGGCAGCCTACGTTGTCATTGCAGCCATCGTGGGCGCCCAGCGCCTGCGACCCGCCGCGCGCCAGGTCGCCGTGATCGCCGGGAACCGTGGTCTGTGGACCGCCTACCGAAAGCATTTTCTCCTGATCGGCTGGATCCTTGTCTGGAGTATTGGCTGCCAGATCCTGTCTGGCTACACGCCGATCGGCAGCAACTTTCGGCAGAGCTGGCCGGCAGTGACGCCGCACCACAGGCTGCTGGCCCGTTTCGCGGACCAGATTCCGGATGAGGCAGCTCTCTCCACCATGCCTTCGTTGCACCCTCACCTGAGCCACCGGGAACGAATCTATCGCTTCCCCGTGCTGGCCGACAGCCAATTCGTCCTGCTGGACATCGCCGCCAGAACGGGTTGGTCCATGCACCCGGAAGAGATGAAACGACAGGCGATGGACATGCTGAACTCGGGTGAATGGATGGTAGAGGACGCCGCCGATGGATATCTGTTGCTTCGACGGGCATCGGGAGGCCAGGACACAGGTCCGGCAGGTGATCTTCCGCCGGAGTTCTATTCTTTTGCGCGTCCCCGGCACGAACCCCAATACCCGCTCGACATCACATTTGGTGACAGGGTCAAACTGTTGGGCTACGATGTTCTCGACGACAGCGAATGGCGACAGACGGCCATCCGCCTCTACTGGCAGGCACTGGACAGCCTGCCCGACGACCTGCAACTGCGCGCCTTTTTCATGACACCGGACGGCCAGGAGGTCGATAGCAGCGACCAACGACCCTTGATCCAGCCCATCTGGTTGCCACCGTCGGCCTGGCCCGTGGGTGAAACGATCGTCACCGACAAGCTGCACTGGTTCCTGCCCAGGGAATGGGCGTTGGCAGCCGGCGTTTATCAGGGAAACGACTGGGAATCAAACCAGCGCTGGACCATCAGCGCTGGCCAACAGAAACCAGGATTCGACGACAACAGCTGGACCATAGCCGGTACCTACCATCGTGTGAATGGCCAACTTCAACCATCGGACGGACTGACTGATCTGGAACCGCTGGACGTGGCATTTGGAGGCGATGGCTGGACTACCCGTCTCACCGGTGTGTCTCTCCCGCGGCGGGCTGCGCCGGGGACAAGCGTTCCCCTGTCTCTGCAGTGGCAGTCCAACGGTCCATCCATGCGGGACTATACCATCTTTCTGCACCTGCGGGATGTCGGCGGGCGCACTGTGGCCCAGGCAGATGCCGGTCCCACCTGGTACGGCCCTCGTCCCACCAGCCAGTGGCCGGCCGATGAAACGCTTCAATCCGCGCATACTCTCCAGCTATCGCCCGACCTGGAACCCGGGTTGTATGATGTGGTGGCAGGGTGGTATTACTGGGAAACTATGGAACGGCTGGCGAAACTGGGTCCGGATGGCCAACCGGTGGGCGATGAAACAGTGATCGCTCAGTTGGCAGTGGATTCCACTGCAGGCCCGGATCCTGATCTTTGTTGTGCATTGGTGCCTGAGTGCTGCGCCAGCCAATGACGAATTGTTAACTGAAGTTACGTAGAACAGTGGCCCACGGACGGTATTCAGTAATCGGTGATCGGTATTCGGATGGGATTCGACGCGGTTCTGGATCGGATTACCGATTACCGGTAACCGATTACCCGGATTGCGACTCTGCGACCCTCTGGGCCGCGGTCAGCGGTCGGTTAATCGAAAGCGAAGACAAAGAGCCATGCAAGCATTAGTGATCGGTGGCAATGGATTCATCGGATCGCATCTCGTGGACCGGCTGATCGAGCTGGACTGGGATGTGGTCGTGCTGGATATCCAGGAACGCCGGTGGGACCCCTTGCCCGGGCAGGTGAACTTCATCCGTGGCGACCTGAGTCGCGCCTACCTGGTGAGAGAGGCACTTGCCGGCGCGGACCTGCTCTTCCACCTGGCCTGGTCGACGATTCATGAAGTGGCCAACCGCGACCCTGGCGCCGACGTCGAAAACAACCTCATTCCCTCGATAGAACTGATACAGGCCGCGCAGCGAGTTGGCGTCAGCCGCTTTGTATTCACCTCATCGGGCGGCACCGTCTATGGACCGACCCGGCAGGTTCCCACTCCCGAGACCCATCCACGGAACCCGATTACGGCCTATGGAGTCAGCAAGCTGGCGGTAGAAAAGTATCTTCAGATGTATCATCACATCGGTGATCTCGACTACGCGGTTCTGCGGCCGTCGGTCCCTTACGGCCCCCGGCAGAATCCGCTGGGCAACCAGGGAGCCGTGGCTGTTTTCCTCTACCGCGTGGCCCGGGGCCTTCCGATAACCATCTGGGGCGATGGCAGCATCACCCGCGATTTTTTCTACATCACCGACCTGGTGGATGCACTGATCCGCGCGGCCGAAGAGCCGTTGTCGGACGAGCGCACCTTCAACATCGGCGGTACACAGGAAATCTCTCTCAACCAACTGGTGAAAGTTGTGGAGAAAACGGTGGGCAAAAAAGCGGTGGCAGAGTACCTGCCTGCCCGCCCATTCGATGCCCCTCGTGTCCACCTGGACACCAGCCGGGCGCAGGCGGTCCTTGATTGGCAGCCGAAGGTCGATCTCGAGCCAGGCATCCAGAAAACATGGGCATGGATCAATGACAACTTTTCCTGACCTTGCCTTGCCGTCGCAAACGACAAGATTATGAAGCGCAGTCCTGAAAGCCGCAGATTATGGCCGATGACAGCATTGGTGGTCATCCTGCTGATCGCCTTTGCGCTGCGCGTTCACCAGTTGGACTCCCAGTCGCTCTGGTACGACGAAGCAGTGACAGCTCAGTTGGTCCAGCAGGATCTTGCCGACCTTGGTCGTTGGACCGCCGACGATATCCAGCCGCCGCTCTACTACCTGGCGGTGGACCGTTGGGCAACACTGGCCGGGACGGGCGAATGGGCGCTCAGATTTCCGTCGGCGATGTTCGGCCTGGTAATGGTCTGCCTGGCCGCGATTCTGGCGCGCCGGCTCTTCGGCTGGCAGGCCGGCCTGTTGGCCGCGCTTCTGGCTGCCATCCATCCCCTCTGGGTCTACTACAGCCAGGAAGCCAGGATGTACACGCTGCTCACCGCGTTGGGGATGCT
Organism: Chloroflexota bacterium; assembly: GCA_034717495.1. Taxonomy (NCBI): domain Bacteria; kingdom Bacillati; phylum Chloroflexota; species Chloroflexota bacterium. The sequence continues at coordinate 5,833 of JAYELL010000102.1, forward strand.
GGCGGGCTATGCGCTGCTGCGGGTTCTTTCCGCCGGCGACAGGGATGGTCCACGCCGCTACCTCTGGTGGGCTGTTTTTGTCATCAGCGGCATTGCCATGCTCTACACCCATTATTTCGCGGCCTTCCTGCTGGCGGCGCTGGGCGGCTTCTTTTTGCTCTCCATTGCGATCTGGCGGCGGAGCGATTTCGGCCGGCTGTTGGTCGAGGGCATTGCGGCAGCCGTCTTGATTGCGCTGGCCTACCTGCCATGGCTGCCCAACGCGCTGGGACGCTTCCAGATCGACACCAGCTATTGGCAGGGAACCCTCAAGCTGAACGAAGCCCTGCGGCACCTGGCCATCAACTTCTCTACCGGCGAGACCGTATTGGAGCAGCAGGCAACCACACTCGCCTGGATCGTCTTCGCAATTGCCATCGCGTGCCTCGTTGCGCTGGTCTGGGCAGCCATCGCGAGAAAGCCACAGGCAACAGACGCAACGGCAGCCGACAAAGCTGCCGTTTCAACCGGCTCAGAGACAGCGCCGGCCATGGCGCTGGCCTATCTGCTGATGACCCTGGTCCTGCCCGTCCTGGCCATTCTCCTGCTGGCCTACCGCACGCCCAAGTTCAACCCGCGCTATTTGATGCTGGCATCCCCTGGCCTGGTGCTGCTGCTGGCCGGCGGATTGGCCGTCCCATTTCAATATGGTCGATCTGCAAAAAGACCCTGGCGGTCGGCCCTTCAGGCAACCGCCTTGATCCTTCTGGCGGGGCTGCTGGTCATTTTCCTCTACGCAGATCGCAACTGGTACGAGGACCCGGCCTTCACAAAAGATGACTGGCGCGGCGCCGTAGGCCATGTTCGCTCCCAACTTGGGCAGAACGAAGCGGTGATCCTGGTCAGCGGCCATGCCCTGCCGGCCTGGCGCTATTACGCGCCTGATGTGCAACCACTGCGCCTGCCTGAACTGGAAATCCTGGATGTCAACAGTGTGCTCGACCTGGACTCAGCACTATCCGTCCTGAACGATGGCCTGTCGGGACACAGCGGCGCCTGGTTGGTCCAGTGGCAGGAAGAGGTCGTCGACCCGACCGGCGTTGTACCCTTCCTGCTGGACTCGGTCGGAGAGAAAACCTTGCCCGGGCAGTCCTTCTGGGGCCTGGACGAGGTAACACATTACCTGTTGCCCGACCAGAGCGATCTCAGCGATCAGCTTGCGCCGATGCAGGAGGTGGATGCCAATTTTGCAGGCCAGGTGAAGTTGATGGGCTTCCAGCAGCCCTCCTGCGATCCGTCATCGGGCGAAAGCTGCCAGCTGAACCTGTTCTGGCAGGCCCTGGTCCCGTTGACCGCCGACTACAAGCTTTCGGCATCGTTGATGGACACGGAACAGGGCTTCACCTGGTCCGACCTGGCGGATCGAAGGCTGGCGGCCTACGAGTATCCCACCTTCCGCTGGTCGCCCGGGCAGGTGGTGTTGAGCCGGCTGGCCCTGGCGCCTGAGCCGGGCACCCCACCCGGCGAGTACAAGCTGCGGATCGTCGTGTACGACGCCGATAGCGGGCGGGTCCTCGATGTGGTGGACGCAGCCGGCAATCCGCAGGGTCCGCTGATCGACCTGGGTCCGTTGACGTTGGAGTCGCTGGTGCCTGGCGATCCGTCGCTGCCGGCCGGGCTGGGTCAACCGGTTGATGTTGCGCCAGGCATCCAATTGCTGGCTGCAACCGCCAAGCCCGATCCGGCGCGGCCTGGCAGCCAGGTTCAGGTCGACACCTGGTGGAGAAAAACCGACCAGGCGGAGCAGAATTACGGGCTGGCATGGCAGTGGTCACACCCCGGGCTGGACCCGGATGAACCCCCTTCGGCGATCAGGCCCTCTCAGGGTTTTGACACCGGCCAGTGGCCGGAGGGCAACGCCGTTCACAATGCCTTCCACGTGAGGGTGCCAATAGACCTTCTGTCGGAGCAGGACGAGGAGATCACCCTGCGCGTTGGCCTGGTCGAGCCGGGGAGTGGCACCTTTGCCGGCGACACCGCGCATATCCCCTTGACCCTGCTTCCCGGTCTCCACAGCTTCCAGGTCCCGCCAATTGACCTGCCGGTCAGCGCCAGTTTTGGCCGTTTCATCGAATTGCTGGGAGTCAACCTGCCTGACGCTGCCCCGGTCGCGGGAGACCAGCTTGCTGTTGAGGTAATCTGGCAACGTCTTGACGACCTGGATGCCAGCTATATAGCCTTCGTCCATCTGCTCGACGATGCAGGCAAGTTGGTGGCACAGGATGACCACATCCCCCTTGATGGGCAGCGCCCCACCGGCGATTGGGTAGCGGGCGAAGTGGTGGCGGACACGTTTTTGCTTTCCCTGCCCGAGTCGCTGGCTGCCGGGATCTACCGCCTTGAAACCGGCTTCTACAACAGCAACGAACCGGGCCTGCCCCTGCTGGGCGAAGCGGCGCCGGTGGGGGAGATCGGGGTTACAGGGCGCGGGTAGGGTGCGGGGAGGGTTTGGACCACGAAGGCGCGAAGGTCCGCGAAGAGACACGAAGCGCGAAGGGGATGCGGAGACACGGGGACACGGCTTCCAGAAGACCGCAGACGACGGACGGCAGACCGCTTCCAGAAGACGGCGGTCAGCGACACGGGGACGCCGCCAGCACGCTACGCCAGCACGGTAGCAACCGATCCGAGAGGTAGG
>JAYELL010000103.1:0-13918 GCA_034717495.1 Chloroflexota bacterium
CTAGCTTGCTAGCTCACGCACCGCCTGCTGGCGTGGCGTGCTGGCGTGCCGTGGTGTGCGCTCCTCCGAAGGACTCCGGATGGCCGCAGGACCGGAAGGAGCGGGCGCAAGCAGGGCGGGAGTCCAGGAAGGCTACGCACGGCCTCGACACCAGCGGTCGGGATTCTTGAGGCTATAAGTTTACCATAGGGTTACCGGGAGGTGAAGGGCAGGCAGCGAACGCACATCGAAAAGTAACGGCTCTTTTGGCAAATCGTCTGCCCTGAGATACAATGCTCGCCAGACGGTGTTGTGTTATGGTAGTTAGTCCTGCTTTTTTTGAGCCGTCTCGCCGATTTTCTCGCCCGGATTGAGCCTCGATTGACTATGTCATCTCACATTCTTGTAACCAACGACGATGGTGTCACCTCGCCCGGCATTCTGGCACTGAAACAGGCGCTGGAAGCGCTGGGCCAGGTGACGGTCTTTGCGCCCGACCGCAATTGGAGCGCGGCAGGGCATAGCAAGACCATGCATAAGCCGCTGCGGATCCAACAGGTGGTGCTGGCCGACGGCTCTCCCGCCTACACCACCAACGGCGCGCCCTCCGATTGTGTGGGCCTGGCTCTGCTGGGTGCAGTTCCTGTGCAACCTGATCTGGTGGTCTCCGGCATCAATCAAGGACCGAATCTGGGCCATGATATCACCTACAGCGGCACCGTGGCAGGTGCCATGGAGGCTGTGGTCGGCGGACTGCCCGCCATCGCGGTCTCAATGGAAAATGGCGAATGGCGCGATTTCGATGCCGTAACCGGTGTGGTGACAGAGCTGGCCCGGCTCATCCTGGAGCGAGGGCTTCCTCCCAATACGCTTCTCAACGTCAACGCCCCCGCTCGTTCAGCCGGTGACATTGCCGGCGTAGCTGTCACGCGCCTGGGCAGGCGGGTGTACAAGGATGTGTTGATCGAGCGGGAAGACCCCAAAGGACGCCCCTATTACTGGATCGGCGGCGAACCTCCTGGCGGTGTCGTGGAGGATGGCACAGATATCGGCGTGGTGGCCCGGGGATTCATCTCCGTCACTCCCTTGACCATGGATATGACCAACTACCCGTTTCTCAAGAACCTGCGCGAGTGGCTGGCGCTGTCTGACTCTGGCAGCCTGGATAGCCACAGCAGCGGCCCTCTTCCCGGTTTTGAGGAAGGGGCGGAAAAGAATCGCAGATGACGCTGATAACCGCCGATAAACGCTGATCAGACATCAGAAAAGATCAGCGATCTCTGTGCCGAAGGTCTGCGTAAATCAGCGGTGAAGAGAAAAAATCTCAACCGCAGGCCTGTGCCGGCCTGTCCAGGTCAGGGAAGGGATAACAATGGAAACAAAGTATGCGTTTTTTGAGGGCAGGATTGTGCCCTTTGAGCAGGCAAAGGTCAGCGTAATGACCCACGCCTTGAACTATGGCACCGCCTGCTTCGCCGGTATTCGAGCCTACTGGAACGAGCAGGAGAAGCAGCTATTTTTATTTCGTCTGAACGATCATGTCGAGCGCTTTCTCACTTCCTGCCGCCTGCTCATGATGGATGTACCCTACAGCGCAGAGCATCTGGCTGGCGTTGTGGTTGAGCTGCTGCAGAAGGAGGGTTTTCGCTCCGACATCTATATCCGTCCTCTTGGTTACAAGGCTGATCTGAAGATCGGCGTGCTGCTTCACGATATGGTCGACGAAGTCACGATATATGCGTTGCCTTTTGGGCGCTACGTTGAAAACGAGGAGGGGGCTGCGGTTTGTGTCTCATCCTGGCGACGGGTTGATGACAATGCCATGCCTGCCCGGGGCAAGATTTCCGGCGCCTATGTCAATTCGGCCTTTGTCAAGAGCGAGGCTTTGCTCAACGGTTTTGACGAGGCGATTGTACTAAGCCAGGACGGGCACGTGTCGGAAGGCAGCGCAGAGAATCTCTTCATGGTCCGCAATGGTTGCCTCATCACGCCGTCCATTACTGCCAACATCCTGGAAGGGATTACCCGCCGTACCATCATGCAGCTGGCTGATGAACAGTTGGGCATCCCGACCGAAGAGCGGCAAATTGACCGCACTGAGCTTTACGTCTGCGACGAACTGTTCTTCTGCGGCACAGGGGTTCAGGTGGCAGCGATCACCTCGGTCGATCACCGGCCGGTTGGCGCTGGCAGCATGGGCCCAATCACCGAGGCCATTCGCGATCTCTACTTCGACGTGGTGCGCGGCCAGGTGCCGGCCTACCGGGACTGGTGCACGCCGGTGTACGTCTAACCGTATCAGATGACTTTCGAGCCTGCACCCTTTCCCGATGGCCGACGAGCCTTGCTGGCACTGGCCGTGCTTGGCGCGTTGGCCCTTCTGTTGCTCTGGCGCCTCTTCAGCCGTCCGCCGGACGGTTTCTCCTTTGTGCTGTTGGTGGTGATCCTGGGATTACTGATTCCCATTGCCTATCTGGCCTGGCGGGCGTGGGCCTGCCGCAGTCTCAGCTACTGGATCGATCGCAACGCTGTGACGGTGGCATGGGGACCATTTCGTCAGGTGATCCCGCTCGACAAGATCGAGCAGATGACGCGGGACCAGGCAACTCGAAGCTTCCTGGAACGATCGGTTGCAGAGCAGGGCCTGTCCTATTCCACCTGGCTCACCAGCGAGGGCCACCAAGAGGGCTTGGGGTCCTGGTTCTCGTTCGGACCCTATCTGGGACGAAGCGCAGGGCTGGGACAGCGCCTGTTCACCAGCCTGGCGTCGAGCGCTCCCATTGAACAGATGATTCTGGTTACGCCGGAAGAGGATTTTGGCATCTCGCCGGCCGACCCTGACAGGTTTCTCCAAGCGGTCGAAGCGCATCACCAGCTTGGCCCAACCCGGTTGCTTTCCCTGGAACGACATGAGCCGGAGGTGCTGCGCTCCGATCTCTGGCATGACCGCTGGGCGCTGGGCATGCTGGGTGCGGGATTCCTGTTTGCGTTGTTAATCGTCGGTGTGCTCATGATCCGCTATCCGAGCCTGCCCCCCGGGTTTGGACAGCCTGCCGACATTCCGGGCGGCCTTGCGGTGTTGCTGCCTGGTTTTGCCGTGGCAGTCTGGATCGTCAACAGTATTTGGGGTTTGTTGATCTACGACAGGCACCGGATCGGGTCCCTTTTTTTGTGGACTGGCACCCTGCTCGTTCAGTTGGCGATTCTGGTATCCCTTCTCCTGATGACGGCGGTGTAGGACCCCATGTCGCCCGTTCGTTTTCTGGTCGGATTGATCATCAGCGCATCGATTGGGTGGTTGGCCTACAAGCGTGGCGCCCTTTCGCCAAGCGGCGTATGGGGTGCCATTATCACGGGCACGGTCGTATTCGGCTTTGGTGGGCTGACCTGGGGATTGGTGCTGGTCGTTTTCTTCGTGAGCTCCAGCCTCCTCAGCCATTTTCGCAGGGCTCAGAAGCTTCAATTGGCCGACAAGTTTGCCAAGGGAGAGCGCCGTGATCTGGGGCAGACGTTGGCCAACGGTGGCGTTGGCGCCTTGCTGGCCCTGGCAGTTTTGCTCTTTATCGACCTACCGGGCGAGGTCCGATCGGGTAATCCATTGTACGTTTTTCTGACCCTGGCCTATTTCGGTGCCATTGCCACGGCCAATGCGGACACCTGGGCGACCGAGTTAGGCGTTCTGGCGCCGTCGCGGCCGCGGTTGATCACCACGGGCAAGGAGGTGCCGGCCGGCACCTCCGGCGGTGTTACCTGGCAGGGGTCGCTGGCTGCACTGGCGGGCGGCACTTTCATCGGTGCCAGTGCGTTTTTGATCATCCAGGTGGCCTCGCTGGCGACGAGCGGGCAGCTGCTGATGGCGGATCTGCCGGTCATCCTCATTGCAGGGCTCGCCGGGTTTCTTGGCTCCATGGTGGACAGCCTGTTGGGTGCGACCCTGCAGCGAGTCTATTGGTGTGATACCTGTCAGAAGGAGACCGAACGACCGGTCCATAGCTGTGGAACGACCACCAGCCCGCGCCGGGGATGGGGATGGCTTAACAACGATGTAGTGAACTTTCTGGCATCAGCTGCAGGTGCACTGATTGGCGGCGGGCTGGGTTTGCTGATTCTGCTTTAGCGGCATATAATCCACCGGTGGTCACGGGCGGTAACCGGTGACCATCAAGCCTGTCAGCGGGCCTTTGGTTGGCAGGAAAGAAAACGGAAAGAGTGTCTGGGACAGGCGAAGCATCGCACTGTGCGCCTGTCCTTATTGTTGCCGTCGATAGCGATAATGAAACGAGATCCGGACATGCCAGGTGAGGAACATCGGCCCTTTATCTCCGTCGTGATTCCCTGTTACAACGAAGAGGGGAATCTGGAGAGAGGCGTATTGGACGAAGTGTTCCAATATCTTGAGCAGCAGGACTACCCTTGGGAAGTCATCGTCGTCAACGATGAGTCCACCGATAACAGCCAGCGTCTGGTTGAGGCAACTATTGCCGACAAAGCACGTTTCTCCCTGGTCAATATTCCCCATGGGGGTAAACCTGCTGCGGTCTGGGCTGGTATCCAGCAATCGCGGGGGGACATTGTCCTGTTCACCGACATGGACCAATCCACACCGATCGGTGAGTTGGATAAACTTTTGCCCTGGTACGATCAGGGTTATGATGTGGTGATTGGTTCCCGGGGCGCGTCCCGGGAAGGGTTCAACCTGATCCGACAGGTCGGCAGCCTGGTGTTTCGTGCCATGCGCAGCCTGTTTTTGCTACGGGATATCAACGACACCCAGTGCGGCTTCAAGACCAGTCGCCGGGAGGTGGCGTTGCAGACCTTTCCTCGCCTGCAGTTCTTCAAGCAGGAGGAACAGCCCAGCGGGTGGAAGGTATCGGCCTACGATGTGGAGCTGCTGTACATCGTGGAACGGGCGGGCTACCCCATCAAGGAAGTCATTGTCGAGTGGCAGAACCGCGATGAGAGCGATACCAAGGGACAGCAGAGCGATCTCGCCCGCTACGTGCAGGAGTCGATCGAAATGGGACGCGAGGTGTTTCGTGTCAAGCGTAACCAGGTTCGGGGCATGTACGATGATGTCTGAGGGCAGCGCTTGCGGTTCCCCGGAATGGCGTGTGCCATACCTGGCGGCATCCTGAACGTACACGGCACGCACAACTATGCACGAACTGTCGATCGCCTGCAACCTGGTAGAAACCGCTGAAACCGCTGCTCGGGATGCCGGCGTCGAACAGGTCTCAGCGGTGCATGTGCGCGTCGGCGCCCTCTCCGGCGTGGTGAAGGAATCCCTGCTCTTTGCCTACGACCTCGTCGTCAAGGACACGCTGCTCGAAGGCTCGCAACTTGTGGTCGAGGAAGTGCCAGTTATCGTCTACTGCCCTTCCTGCGATGCGAATGTGGCACTGACCTCCCTTCACAAGTTCGCCTGTCCCCACTGCAAGACACCCACGCCCAGGATCGTTTCCGGCCGGGAGCTGCAACTGGTGGCCCTCGAAATTGAAGACGCCGAGACCTTTCCCGACCTCCAATGATTGAGCGACGCCGCCTGACGGTCACCGGTGTGGTACAGGGTGTTGGGTTCCGACCCTTCGTCTTCGGATTGGCAAGCCAATACGACCTGGCCGGCCTTGTGGGCAACAACAGTCAGGGCGTGTTCATCGAAATCCAGGGAGCGCCAGCTTCTCTCGATACCTTTGAGCAAGAACTGGTGGCCCATCCACCTCCCCTGGCCCACATCGAAACGGTCGCCAGCGAGATACTGCCAACCAACGACGATACGACATTTGCCATCGTTCACAGCCAGGCTCAGGCAACAGCCAGCACGCTGATCTCCCCTGATGTCTCACTCTGCGACGACTGCCGGCGCGAGCTCTTTGATCCGGGCGATCGTCGTTTCCGTTATCCCTTCATTAACTGCACCAACTGCGGGCCGCGCTTCACTATCATTCGCGACATCCCCTACGACAGGCCGTTGACCACCATGGCCAACTTCACCATGTGCCCTGCCTGCCAGGCCGAATACGACGATCCAGCCGATCGCCGCTTTCACGCCCAGCCCAATGCCTGTGCCGATTGTGGTCCCCAGGTTTTTTTTGAGTGGTCAGAGCAAAAAAAACCAGCCGAATTCGCTGAGGTGGAGGAGCAGTCGGATCCAATTGCCCAGGCCCGGGCACTGCTTATCCAGGGTGGCATCGTCGCCGTCAAGGGCCTGGGTGGCTTTCACCTGGCGTGCGATGCCACCAGCGACGAGGCGCTGGCGACCCTGCGCGAGCGCAAGGGGCGGGTGGATAAACCCTTCGCTGTCATGGCCGTCGACATGGAGACCGCAGCCGGAATCGCTCAGATATCGGCAGAAGAAGCCGATTTATTGACCGGCACCGAAGGAGCGATCGTGCTGCTGCGCAGGCGGGTCGACAGTGTGCTATCGGGCCTGGTGGCCCCTGGCAACAATGCTGTTGGCGTGATGCTGCCCTACACGCCGCTGCACTACCTGCTCCTGGGCGCCGACCAGGGTGCAGGCCGGCAATCCGCCCGTGGACGGATGCGCCCCGGTTCGGTCCTGGTGATGACCTCGGGCAACTATTCCGATGAGCCCATTGTCAAGGATAACGGTCGGGCGCGGGAGTGGCTGTCAGGCCTGGCCGACGCCTTTTTGTTTCACGACAGGGACATCCACGTCGGGTGCGACGACTCGGTGGTGCGCGTCTTTCGCGGCCACGAGCTGCCTATCCGCCGCTCCCGTGGCTACGCACCCTTTCCGGTGAAACTTCCGCTGCAGATTCCCCCGACCCTGGCTGTGGGCGGTGAGTTGAAAAGCACTTTCTGCCTCGCCAGGGACGACTTCGCCTTCATGAGCCAGCATATCGGCGATATGGAGAACCTGGAGACGCTGCAGGCCTTTGAGCGGGCGGCAGCCCATTTCCAGGAAATCTTCCGCTGTGCACCGGAGCGAGTCGTCGCCGATATGCACCCGGGCTATCTGTCGACCCGTTGGGCGGAGAGGAATGCCGGCAGCGCCAGGCTTCTCAAGGTCCAACACCATCATGCCCACGTTGCGGCGGTTATGGCCGAGCATGGCCTCGATGGCTCGCGGCCGGTGATCGGTTTCAGCTTCGACGGCACCGGCTATGGCCCGGACGGCGCCATCTGGGGCGGCGAGGTGCTGGTGGCTGACTACAGCCGGTTTCGGCGAGTCGCCCATCTACAGTATGTGCCCTTAGCCGGCGGCGATTCGGCCATCAAACGGCCCTACCGGGTCGCCCTGGCTCATCTGTGGGCCGCGGGCGAACCCTGGGATGCTGATTTGCCGTCCGTGGCCGCCTGTCCCCAGTCTGAACAGACAGTCCTTCGGCGCCAACTGGAAAGGGGGCTCAATACAGTCCCCACCAGCAGCATGGGGCGTCTCTTCGATGCGGTCGCGTCCCTGGCAGGCGTCCGCCAGGTTGTCACCTATGAGGCTCAGGCAGCCATCGAGTTGGAAGCGATGGCCGCAGAAGGTGTCGAAGAGACTTATGGGTTCGACGTGCCATCTGTGGTATACTACGGCGATCCGGCAGCGATCAATGCCAGCCCGGTGATCCGGGCGGTGGTTGCCGATGTCCGTGCAGGTGAAGCACCAGCAGTGATTGCTGCCCGCTTTCACAACGCTGTCGCCGATTTGATCGACAGGCTGGCCCGGCAACTGCGCGAGCAGACCGGCATGGAGTGTGTCGTGTTGAGCGGCGGTGTCTTTCAGAATGTTACCCTGTTGGCTCTGGCAGTCGACCGGTTGGATCAGGCCGGTTTCCAGGTGCTTACCCATCGACTGGTCCCACCAAACGACGGTGGACTGGCGTTGGGACAGGCTATCATCGGCGGGTTAAGGGCAGATGCGTATGTTTCCTGGCTCAACACCAGTTCTGGAGGCGCGATAAGATGTGTTTAGGCATACCTGGCAAAATAACCGAGGTCTACGATCAGCAGGGCATCGCCATGGGAAAGATCGATTTCGACGGCATTCAGAAAGAGGTGTGCCTGGCTTATCTTCCCGACATCGAGGTGGGCGATTACGCCATCGTTCATGTCGGTTTTGCCATCACCAAACTGGACGAACAAGCAGCCCAGGAAACCCTCGACCTTTTTCGGGAGATCGGTTCCCTGGAGGAGGAACTGGGGGATTAATTGTCAATTATCACTGGTCAATTGTCAATAGTCAATCAGGTATCGACCGATGAAGTATTTAGACGAGTACCGCGATCCCGAGCTAGCCGGAAAACTTTTCGACGAGATTCGTGAAACCGGCAAACACCACTGGACTATGATGGAAGTCTGCGGGGGACAGACCCACTCCATCATCCGTAACGGCATCGACCAGCTACTTCCCGACACCGTCGAATTGATCCATGGCCCCGGTTGTCCTGTGTGCGTTACTCCATTGGAGACGATCGACCGGGCGCTGGCCATCGCCTCGAGTCCCGATGTCATTTTCTGTTCCTTTGGCGATATGCTGCGCGTCCCGGGCAGTGAGAAAGACCTGTTTCGCGTCAAGAGCGAAGGAGGGGACGTGCGCATCGTCTACTCCCCGCTGGATGCATTGAAGGTTGCAGGCGAGAATCCCGAGAAGGAAGTGGTCTTTTTCGGAATTGGCTTTGAAACCACTGCGCCGGCCAATGCCATGGCGGTTTTCCAGGCCAAACAATTGGAAATCGCTAACTTCTCGATGTTGGTGTCGCACGTGCTGGTGCCACCCGCTCTTGAGGCGATCATGAGTTCCCCCAGCAGCCGGGTCCAGGCCTTTTTGGCAGCGGGCCATGTCTGCTCGGTGATGGGCTACTGGCAATACGAGCCCCTGGTGGAAAAGTACCGGGTGCCGATCGTCATCACCGGCTTCGAGCCGCTGGATGTCCTGGAAGGGATTCGTCGTGTTGTCGTGCAACTGGAAGAGGGTCGGGCTGAGGTGGAGAACGCCTATGAACGAGCGGTTTTGCGGGAGGGCAACCTGCCTGCGCAGCGCATGCTCAAGGATGTTTTCACCGTTTGCGAACGTACCTGGCGCGGCATAGGCAGCATAGCCAACAGTGGCTGGGAATTGAGCGACAAATACCGTGAGTTTGATGCCGCTCACCGCTTCACTGTGACCGATATCAAAACCCAGGAGTCGCCCCTGTGTCGCAGCGGTGAAGTGCTTCAGGGTTTGATCAAACCGAACCAGTGCCAGGCCTTCGGCACGGTTTGCACGCCGCGGAAACCTCTGGGCGCCACTATGGTTTCCAATGAGGGAGCTTGCGCGGCCTATTATCGTTATGGCCGTTTCGCCGAAGTAGAATCGGCAAACACCTGATTCGAACGGCCAATCTGCCGTTTTGCCGTTTCGCTTTTCAACTTGTCCACTTGTCTACTTGTTTACCTGTTCGCCTATCAACTCATTTACCCATCCTCCAATGACAAAAGAGCTAAACTTCGAGGGCTGGACCTGTCCCATGCCCTTACGCGATCATTCCAATATCATCATGAGCCACGGCGGCGGAGGCCAGTTGTCCGCCGAATTGATTCAACATCTCTTCCTGCCGGCCTTCAGCAATGAACAGCTGGAGGCTTTGGGCGACTCCGCGGTATTCGACCTGGGGAATCGGCGCCTGGCGGTGTCCACCGACTCCTTTGTGGTGCAACCCCTCTTCTTCCCGGGCGGGAATATCGGCCACCTGGCGGTCCACGGCACGGTCAACGATGTCTCGATGAGCGGAGCCACTCCTCTGTACCTCACGGCCGGATTCATCATCGAGGAGGGCCTGGCGCTGGAGTCCCTGGGCTTGATCGTCGGGAGCATGGCGGCGGCAGCAGCCGAAGCCGGTGTTAGACTGATCGCCGGCGATACCAAGGTTGTCGACAGGGGGCACGGCGATGGGGTTTACATAAACACGAGCGGCATCGGCGTCGTTCCTGACGGGGTAACGATTGGGCCGGATCGGGCCGAACCTGGGGATATGGTGCTCGTCAGTGGCACCATAGGCGACCACGGCATGGCCATCATGAGCGTGCGCGAGGGTCTTCAGTTCGAGACGAGCATCGAGAGCGATACGGCTGCCCTCAACGGGCTGGTGGCCGCCATGCTGGAAGAAACCAGGGACCTGCATGTGTTGCGCGATCCCACGCGCGGCGGCGTGGCGTCGGCCCTCAACGAGATCGCCCAGGCCTCCGGGGTTGGCATCATGCTGGAGGAGCGAAAGATCCCAGTGGGTGCTGCCGTGGCCTCGGCTTGCGAATTGTTGGGCATGGACCCCCTCTATGTTGCCAACGAGGGCAAGTTGATAGCGATCGTTCCCCAGGAGCATGCCGATGTCCTGCTGGACACCATGCAACGGCATCGCCACGGCGCAGAGGCTACCATCATCGGCCAGGTGGTTGAGGATCACCCGGGCATGGTGGTTGCCCGCACCGGCATTGGCGGCACGCGTATCGTAGACATGCAAGTGGGGGAACAATTGCCGCGTATTTGTTAATGACTTGAACAGGCTTTGTCACTGCGGCAGAGGGAGGGGAGGGGGGGACACGGGGAGGGGGGACGCGGGGACACGGAGACACGGGGACGCGGGGATGGGGCGACACGGGGACGCGGGGACACGGGGTGGTTTGGACCACGAAGGCACGGAGGTGCGCGAAGGTCATGAAGCGCGAAGGGCACGGAGGGCGCGAAGGACGCGGGGAGGGGGCGACACGGGGACGCGGAGACGCGGCGACACGGGGACACGGAGACACGGCGATCCAGGAGCGAGCGAGATATCCGTGGCAGGTTCATGCGTTATTGGGGAAACCGGGCGGTGAAGGGAGTCTGAGATTGCCACGCCGGCTCGCAATGACAATCGGAAGACTGTGTCATTGTGAGTGATCCATCCCGTGGCGGAAGCGATTGTATCTATCGGCTAATGCATCGACGCGATCGTCTCGCGAATCACCGGCCAGATTGCCGGGTCTTCGCCGCCCAGTCGCCAGATGGCGATGCCGGCCAGGTCTGGATGCTGCGCCAGAATAAAGGCCAGCCGTGTTTCAACTCCCTTTGCGTCGCCCACGTGCACCGTGTGACGGTCATCGGGCCCGTAGGTGAACCAGGCTTCGCCCGAGTCGTCGCGCTGGATGTTTGCGTCGTAGGTTCCGGCTGTCCTCATAGCCCGTTGCCAGTCGATGCTCTTGCCGTGGGACCCGGTCCAATTGTAGCCATATAGCGGAATGCCCGCGTAGGTCTTCTGCGGCGGCACCTGCGTCGAGGCGTAGGTCAGGACAGCATCGACCCAGGTCAGCGGCGCAATCGAACCTGCTTCACTTGCCCCGTGGTGGTAATCGTAGGTCATGATCTTGAACTCGTCCACCGCGGCTCCGAGGCGCTGCCAATCCTGGGCCAACGGGCCGCCCCAGGAACCCTGTTCGTCGGTTTTTGGATGAACGGCGATGGAGAGCAGCTTTTCCCGGGCGTGTACGGCAGCGGCCAGTTCCTCGACGAACAGGCTGAACGCGTCACGGTCTTCGGCATAGAGACTTTCGTAATCGATATCGATGCCGTCGAAGTCGTTCTCCATTACAAGGGCGACGATCTCGGCGATGTGGGCCGCTCTTCTTGCTTCGTCGTGGATGATGGCGGCAACCGAGTCCCGGTTGAAACCGCGGTTGACGATGGATGGTACGATTCGCAAGCCTGCTTCCCGGGCGGTTTTTAGCCCTTGCGAACTCTGAATACTGCCGACAATCTCGCCATCACCCGTCAGCTCATACCAGAAGAAGTTGACCTCGCCGATGACATCGCTGTTTTCCGAGAGGGTTCGCTGCTCCAATACGCTGACATAGGGCGCCCAGATGGTGACCTCAGGACCGTTGCGGGCGAGGCGCTCAGATGGACGCGTTTCGGTGGGTGCTGGCATGAGTGTCTCCGTGGGCGCGACGCAGGTGGTCAACGCAATAAGCAAGACGCCGAGGACTCCGTTGACAATCGACCATCGACCATTGACCATTGACTATTGCCCTGGCGGGTTTTGGTAATCATCCCGCATGCGTTTCAGGCGACCGACACTCTCCTCATAACCACCGGGGCGATTGCGTGCATGCCAGATGTGATCGTAGCCGGCAATCAACGCGTCGGCTTGGCCGGCCAGGTCCTGCCGAATCTCGGGCCCGTCGGGAACAATACCGATCAGCCAGCGGAGCCGCTGACAGCTGTGGCGCAACATGTTGATCGCCCAGCGGAACTCCTGGTCGATCAGAGCAGCGTCGGGCCGCTGGCAGTTGCTCTGTGACAACCGCTGCTCGAGGTCATCCAGCTTTGCTTCTGTCACCCGGATGCGTTCTTGCGTTGCATCCAGGTCGTCGATGGCGCCAATCCGCTCGCGCAGGATCTGGGGCCGGTATAGCATCGCGCTGAACAGCGCTGAGCTATTGGGGGCGGGGAAACCGATATCCTGATAGAGATTTCCCAGTTCGAAGACGATGCTGCCCATCTGGCCCGACTCGTCGCAAAAGGCATAGTGATTCAGCGCCTGAGCGATGTCGAGAGCGATGTTGGTCTCGCCGTGCCACGAGAGGGCTGCGCCGTAGAGGAAGCCCAGGTAGCTCACCGGCAACGGTTGCCAATGCCCATCGTCGCCCCAATCGGTATTCAGGTAGCCGACAGCGCCATGCTTCAAACCATTTCTGGCCGCGTTGCGCAGATTTTCCATGGCGTTATCAGTGCGACCCACGATCGTGCGCCAGCTGGATGTACCTGGCACCACATAAAAGGGGATGCCGGCAGCATGATAGCGCGCGCCATGCTCTTCGAACTTATGCCCGGCCTCGTAACCCCACTCCAGCGCAATGGCATCGGTGGGCAGTTCGGAAACCAGCTCAGGGTGTTCCATAACGATATCGCCCCAGAACTGCATGGTGTAACCGCGAGCCTTCACCTCCCGATAGATCTTCAGCAGAAAGTCCAGGTAAACCTGTCCAGCGCCACGCTCCGCCACCAAATTCTTGCTCAAACCCTGCCCGATATCAAAGGTTTCGTCACAGCCCACATTGGCCTGCTGACTGGTGAAATGAGGCAGGAGTTCGTCCAGCATATCGCGTACCAGATCGATGCTCCCAGGCACGCTGGGCGAGATCGAATAGGGCCCCTCGTGCCATCCCCACGGCGTGTCGAATCCGTCGAGCACCTCCGCCAGCTGTTTGTAGGCGTCATGTTCCAACCAGCGATGCATGTGGCCAAATGTGTTTTGGTTGGGGACCAGTTCAATATAACGATCCCGGCAGTAGGCATCCAGCGCCAGTATCTGCTCGCCGGTCATGGGTGACGCGTCCGCCCACACCGTTGGATGATTGCGGTAGGCGAAGGTATGCTCCGTGTAGAGCTGGAACTGGTTGATCTTCAAGGAAGCCAGCAGGTCCACCAGATCGAACAGCGTTTCCATGGTGGGCACCTTATCCCGGCTGATATCCAACATCACACCCCGGTTAGGGAAATCGGGCCAGTCGGTGCAGCGCAACGCCGGCAGCGAGTCTGCGCGTTGCTGGAGCAGTTGGCGCAGAGTCTGTACGGCATAATAAACACCGGCTGGCCGGCTGGCGATCACATCGATCCGGCCGGGCGTGATCGTCAGCGAGTAGCCCTGCTCGTGCGGGACGCTTCCCGGCACAATGCTCAGGTTGACGCCCACCTGATCTGCAGGCACGACGGTTCCCGACACGATCTGCCACCGCACTTCGGCAAAGGCACGCAGTGCGTCCTGCAGTTGCTGCGCCGAAAACCACAGCGCCTGGGGATCGATGCTGTCGATGATGATCAGCCGGTCGGGCGCCAACTGGAACGTGTCGCCCGTTAAATCAAATTGGCGCGGCACGGGAATCAGTGGCAAATTCGAAGTATCCATTTCGATTGGTTTAGCTCCTTGCTAACTATCAATTGTAAGTGGTCAACGATCAGTTGTTAACACCTGCGCCGGAA
>JAYELL010000103.1:14018-64776 GCA_034717495.1 Chloroflexota bacterium
GTTAAATCAAATTGGCGCGGCACGGGAATCAGTGGCAAATTCGAAGTATCCATTTCGATTGGTTTAGCTCCTTGCTAACTATCAATTGTAAGTGGTCAACGATCAGTTGTTAACACCTGCGCCGGAAGATTCTTTTCCGATTCCTGACCTGGACATGCCAGAGGAACGCTGATTGCGCAGACCTCCGGCGCAGAGATCGCTGATCTTTTCTGATATCTGATCAGCGTTTACCCTTCGGCTGCGCTCAGGACAGGTCGGCGGTTATCTGCGGTTATGATTTTTCTCTGATTCCTCCGCAGATTCTCTCTGATCTTGTTTGGATTGATCTGCGTCCACCCTTCGGCTACGCTCAGGACACGTTTGCGTTTATCAGCGTCATACTTCGGCTACGCTCAGCACAGGTCTGCGGTTCATTCAGGTCTGCGATACATCCTTCTTGTTAGATTGGCGGTCACGATCGAGCAAAACCCCGGTGGAGTCGATGAGTCGGCGACGAACTGTTTGGGCGTCCAGACCGCCCTGTTCCATGCCAAGCAACGTAGCGCCCACCACCGGCGGCACACGGAGTCTCACCAAGCGGGCCAGAGGCGCCACCGCATGGATCGTTTCGCGCATGACGTCGATCAGGCGGGGGCTTCCTTTGTAAAAGCTGCCCGCCAGCACCACTTCAAACGCAGAATTCTCAAAATTCAGTTGGCGGATGACGCCGTTGGCCAGGTCGCCCAGCCCCCGGCCGGACCAGGTGATGAGGTCCTGCGCCACCTGGTCACCTGATGCCGCCACGTCAAAGACGATGGGAGCATGAGCCGGGCCCAGGTAGTAGCGATCACGCGCGAGTCCGGCCAACAGATCAACCGTGTCTCTGGCGCCCGTTGCTTCCAGAAAGGCGCCGCCAAGCACTGTGGATGGCCCTCGTTGCGTCCAGGCTGCGGCTACAGCTTGCACCGCTTTGCCCACCAATTCAAGGGCGCCGGCATGCTCACCAAACAGAGCACTCGATCCGGTGACACGCCCAACTCTGCCTTGCTGGTCCCTGCCCCGACAGTTGACGCTGGTCCCGGCGGATACAGCCACTCCCCAGCCGGTCCTGGAGCCTGCCAAAAGGCCGGACATGGCATCGTTGACCATAGCGTACGGTGCGCCGAGGTCGAGAGAATCGATCATCCGGCGGTGTGGTTCGACATCTTCGGGCCAATCATAGCCGGCGAGACCGAATCCCGCGCCGGTGAGGACTCCCATGTCCAGCCCGGCCGAGGTCAGAGTGCGATGGATGAGGTCACCCAGCACCTCGCGAGCGCCCTGCCAGCCGATGGCTTCCCAGCTGCCGGGACCGGTTTCGCTAAAACCGATGGCCTGGCCTTGTTCATCTGCGATCAGGGCGTGGCTTTTGGTGTTGCCGACGTCGACGCCGAGGTAGTATTTTGTCATGATTCTTGATGTCAGAATGTCAAGATGCGGATCGTGACATGATGATATTATTCACTGGGGTTACGCAGGTGAGTATTTTCAGAAGCCGGCGACACGGGGACGCGGCGACACGGGGACGCGGCGACCCTGAGACCCTGAGACTCTGAGACTCTGAGACTCTCTGAAACTCCGAAGTGCGTAACATCAGTTATCAAACTGCGGCAGGTACGCTTGGTTCGTGGCGATGAGATCGTTCAGGACTGCTTCAACCTGGTCGGCTGAAGGCCCCAGAGGATGGGCGAGCAGCGCCTGGTAGGCGGCGTCGCGGTCACCATGCACGGCGGCTTCAACTGTGAGCAATTCGTAGCTCTTTACATGCGCCAGCAGGCCGGAACAGACCGGCGGCAGGGGTTCAGTTGCGATAGGTTCGATGCCCGAGCGACCGACACGGCAGGGCATCTCCAGCACCCAGTCTTTGGGCCAACCAGGTACAGCACCGCCATGTGGAACATTGACCACATGTGTTTCGCCCAGATCGTTGTAATGGGCGTTGAGAAGTTGCGTAGCCACGGTCGAGTAATAGGCCCCGCCTCGTTTCATGAGGTCGTCCGGCGGCTCGGTCAGGGAGGGGTCGGCGTACTGCGCCAGCAAGTCTCGCTCGATCTCCATCACTTCCTCCGCGCGGGAGCCTGTCTCGTCCCATTTACCCTGTTGATCCAGCTTCTTTTCAGTGAAGTAGAAATACTGCAGATAATAATTGGGCAGCATCTTCAGCGATTCGATCAGTTCCGGCGGCCATTCAGGTTCCTCGCTGGCCCGAAGGTCGGCCAGGGCCCCGGCGATGACCTGCTGCCAGACATCTTCCTGCCCAATCGAAAATCCTCTGTGCCAGGAGAGATGGTTCAGGCCCAGGGTATCGAGTTGTGCCTGAGCGGGATCGATGCTCATGCCACTGCGCTTTTCAAGCTGCTCGATGATGTGCATCTTGGCGGTGATCGGCGCATTGCACACGCCAGCCGCTGGCACAGCCGGCGCGTGGCGAGCCAGGGCCTCGGTGACCAGCCCCGCCGGATTGGTGAAATTGACCAACAGGGCGCCGGCGGCCGATTCCTGCATGTCGTTGGCAATGCTGAGGATGGCGGGGATAGTGCGCAGCGCTTTGGCCATCCCACCCACACCGGTCGTCTCCTGTCCAATCAGACCGTGGCGCCGGCCCAGGTACTCATCCTCCCGACGGGCCTGCATACCACCCACCCGAAGCTGGGTGGTCACGTAGCTGGCTCCAGCCACGCCTTGACGCTGGTCGGTGGTGAGATGCACCTGAAAGGGGGAGCCTTTGGCCTGCACCATACGCCGCGCGAAACCTCCGACGATGTCCAGACGCTGCTGGTCAATATCCACAAGCCAAAGTTCGGACATGGGGAAACTATCGATTCGCTGTAAAAAGCCGTTGATGAGTTCGGGCGTGTAGCTGGAGCCACCGCCGATGACTGCTACTTTCATGTCCAGAGTCCTTTCATGTCATTTCGACGCGATTGCTTTTTTTTGTGTTAGTGTCGGCGAATCTGCACGGAGGGCTATTTCGGTTTGCCCGCGCAGCAGGCGGGCGTCATCACCATCAGGGTGACAGATTGCGGTGGCAGAACGATAGCCTGGCCGTTTTCCAGCGCCAGCGGTTCCAGTTCTTCGGCCATGTGTTCTCTATCCAACCGCCACACCTGTACGTCGTTATCGAGCGAGAAATTCTGCAGCCACAACGGCATACTCTTGGTTTCATCCGCCAGATTGACGAACATGATGGTGAGAACGCCATCCGGGCGTTTGGCCGCATACACGCCTACATCGGGGTCGTCGGTGTTGGCGTAGACCTGTTGCTCGCCGAAGCGTTTATAGAGTTGATAGGTGTAGTAGGTCGGTCGGGCATCGTAAGCATCCAGAAGCCCATAGCCTCCCTGCCCGCCGCGGGTGACGAGAATGAAGTAGCCGACCATGTCCACCTTGTTTTTGATCAAACGGCCCAGCACGTCGGCCCACCAAATGGCGTTGTAGAAGGAGTCGGGGGTGGCCTGGCCACCGACGGCGTGGGTGTAGTGCGAATTGATCTCAGTGACGGCGATGGGAATATCCCGGCCTGTGGTCTCGCGGATCACGCTTCGCAAGCTGGGGATGATGTGATCCCATTCGCGGGAATTGGTCCGCATTTCGTCGACGGTGGCGGGGATGCCTGGATCGCCGCTGGGGAAGGGATA
Organism: Chloroflexota bacterium; assembly: GCA_034717495.1. Taxonomy (NCBI): domain Bacteria; kingdom Bacillati; phylum Chloroflexota; species Chloroflexota bacterium. The sequence continues at coordinate 17,675 of JAYELL010000103.1, forward strand.
ACGATGAATGGTAACGATGTCCACCATGTCGCCGTTGGCTTTCAGGAACCCGGTCATCCAGTTCCGGCCAAAATCATCGACGGGATCGATCGAGGGCGTTCCTGCGTATTGGTGCGGTTCCGGCCCCATCAGCAGGATTTCGGGATCGATGGCTACCATGGCTTCACCGTACTGTCGCCATTGCTCGTTGTAGTAGTCGATGTTGCCCCATTGTTCCCAGCCAGGCATGCCGGAGTAGAGGGTAGGTTCGTTGCCGATGGCCCAGTAGCGAATATTGAAGCCTTTTTCGATGTTGGCGTAGCGCACCAGATCGGCGGCCACTTGGGAAGAGCTGTCGGGCAGGCGCACATTGATCATCGGCTCAACGTTCAGTTGCCGAGCCAGGGCGATGAATTGGTCAAGCTGGTAGGGCTGGATGTCGTTCTTGTCGCCCCATTCGCCGCCGGGATAGCGCAACAGGGTCACGCCAGATTGCTCGGCCAGGGGGATCGTCTCCGGTCGAAGGGAGACCCATGGCCCGTAGTTGGAGCCAAAGACCAGCGGATTGATGGTCCCCAACTCCCTGGAGGGATCGACGAAAAGTGTGCCAGGCACCGCCGTTGGCACCGGTGTGAAGGTGGGCAGGGCTTGTAGTTCCTGCGTGACAGCCGGCGGTTCGGATGAGGGCGTCTTCGCCGGCGCTTCAGCCGATGGCGGTGTCACCACAGGGGATTCGATGCCAACACAGCCCGCCAATAGAAACACCAGGGCCAGCAACAGCGCCCAACCAGCCAACCGCCTGGAAACACCCATCACACACCTTTCCTTACTCTTCAGGATCATCCATACTGCAAGGAACCTGGAGATGCTTCGGCACGCTCTGCGTCAGCATGACATAACCGAAGTTCCTTAGCAGACTTGCTCCGTGTCGAGAGGCGGAATCATGACATTCTGACATTCCGACATCCCAACCCCTACTTCTCCACGCCGGTAATGACCACACCCTGAATAAACCAGCGTTGGGCCAGGAAGAAGATGATTACCGGTAAGATCAGAGCCATCAGGGCCGCGGCCTGGATCAACGGGGGCCTGGAGCCGTAGATGCCGTTGAAGAAGGCAAGACCCACCGCAATGGGCTGGAGTTCGGGTTTGGTGGAGAGATAGATCAGCGGCGCGAAGTAATCGTTCCAGGCGAATACCAGGTGGAACAGGGTTACTGCGACGATCACTGGCCATGACAGTGGCAATATGATCGATAAAAGAATGCGGAATGAGCCTGCTCCATCGATTCGTGCCGCATCGTCCAGATCATGAGGAATCGTCATGAAGTACTGGCGCAACAGAAAGGTATTGTAGGCATTGGCGAAAAAATGAGGTACGAGCAGGGGCAACCAGGTACCGACCCAGCCGATCTTCACGAAGAAAGTGTAGGTCGGAACGACCGTTACAGCCGCAGGCAGGAAGATGGTCGAAATGAGGATAATGAACAGGATATCCCGTCCTGGAAAACGAAAGCGGGAAAAACCATAGGCAACCAGAGTGCAGGAGATGACCGTGCCGATAATTCCGATGACGGCGATAGCAAGGGTATTGAAAAAAAGCCGCGGGAAGTTGATCAGATTCCATGCCTCAAAAAAGTTCTCCGTGGTCGGTGCAAAGGTCCAGGGTCGGTCCAGGCTTCGCCAGGAGCCTTGCCAGAGGATCTCTTCCTCGGGATTGGCCGGGTCGACAAAGATACTCTCCTTGCGTCCCTTCTTGACGATGGCCAGTTCGTGTTGCGTTCCATCCTCGAAGGGCACTACGTAAACATCCAGGACCTCGCCACCATACTCGAAGACTGCCGCCTCCGCCGGCCATTCCGGTGCGCCCAACTCAGTAATCTGGTCGGTGGTGCTGAAGGCGATGAAGAGCATCTGCAGGAATGGCGCGAGAAAAGCCGCCAATAGCAGTAATACAAGCAGGGTAATGGCGATTGTCTTCCAGAGATTTCCCCAGTTCCTGCGCTTTTTTGTCCCGGTCGCTATCGTTGAGGCCTGCAGGGTCTCGCCTGTGTTTGTCATGGTCAGCGCTCCTCTAACTCGAATCGCCGGCGTAGTAAACCCAGTATTTAGCGCTCCAGAACATGAAAATGGTAACCACCAGGATCACCAGGAAGAGCAGCCAGCCCATGGTCGCGCCGTAGGCCATGTTCTGGTAGGTAAAAAAAGTTTTGTAGAGGTAAAGGTTGTAGAACATGGTGGCGCCGCCCGGGGCGCCCGTGCCTGAGTTGAGGACCAGCGGCACCAGAAAATACTGGAACAGGCCGACGACGGTCAGCAGCAGGTTGTAGAAGATCACCGGCGAGATCAAGGGCAGGGTCACGTTGAACAGCGTGCGCCAGAAGCCAGCGCCATCGACCTTGGCCGCATCGTAGAGCTCGGTGGGCACTCCCTGCAACGCGGCCATGTTGATCAGCATGGCGTTGCCGATTCCCCACAACCCCAGGATCACCAGGGCGGGATAGACCCACGTGGGATCGTTGAGCCAGTTCGGTGGATTCTTTACCCCCAGCCCCTCCAGTGCCATATTGAGCCAGCCTGTCTCGGGGTTGATGATGGCGCCCCAGATGAAGATCGCGGCCACGAAGGGAATGATGTAGGGAAAATAGAACAGCACACGCATGAAGTATTTGCCGTACAAATAGGCACTGTTCATCAACAACGCCAGAATGATCGGCAGGATCATGCCCACGGGCAGGGCGATCAGGCCAAATTTGATCGTAATCAGCAGCGATTCCCAGACCTGGGTGTCCCGGAAAAGGGTTCTGTAGTTCTCCAACCCCACAAAGTTCACCGCTTCACCGCTTCCCAGCCGGATGTTGGTGAACGTGAACACGACGGAGGCGATTACGGGGATCAGCGTAAAGATCAGGAAACCGATCAACCAGGGTGAGATATAGAGGTATCCCGTGAGGGCTTCCCGTCGGGCCATTCTGGACATGCCGCGCCAGCCCGCGCCCTTCTTTTCTGGACGGGATTGAAATTCAGTGATGGCTTCCATACCCTGCGCTCCCTGATTGCTTACGATGTTTCAGCGTGTCATCCCGGGGCAGGCCAGCTTCGGCCGGCTTGCCCCGGATTTTGTTGCAGAAGCCCAAGCCGCCTGGGTTTCTGCCTGTTTCAGTGGCCTACTCAGCCTTGTCGAAGATGACCTGAAGATCGGTCAACAGGGCGGCGATCTCGGCATCTATGTCGAGGCCAGCGTCATTGGACATAAGGCTGTTGAAGGTGTCTACACGGTCCCAGGCCTCGTTCCAACCAGGCGTGTAGCCCTCGGCGCTGGGAATGTCGGGATAAGCCAGACCGGCCTCCATGACAGCCCAGTTCTCCACGTTGGGATACTCTTCGCCCTTGGCGGCAAAGAAGTCCGCCATTTGCTCGGCGCGGGCGGGCATGCCGCCGTAGGTGGGAAGCAAGGTGGGGGCGGCCTCACCGATGAGGTAGGCCATGACCTCGAAGGCCTCGTCGGGATGTTCGGTTCCCTTCCAGAGACGATAGGTGTCGGCATCGACGCGGCCATGCACTTCTCCTTCGTAAGCGGGCAGTGCGGCCAGGTCCCAGCCGTCACCGGCGTCGCCGAGGCAGCAGGTGTACCACATGTGAGTGATGGCCATGGCGACCTTGCCGGAGTTGAAGGGATTGCCAGCGCCATATTCGGGGCTTTCAGAGACAGCGCCATTGGGGCTGAAGGGTTGTTCGCCCCACATGCTGTCGTAGTTCCAATTCCAGGCAGCGGCCCAGGCATCGGGGATTTGGGCGGTTTTGCCATCATCGGCAACGAGCGAGCCAGCGTCGAATAACGCGCCCATATGGTTGGGGTGCTGCCACTGCGGGAAGTAGCCGAACTGGACGATGTTGTCGGTGTCGAATTCAGCCATGGAAGCATCGTTGCCGTCGGCGTCCACGGTCAGGATTTTGGCGATTTCAGCCAGGGTGTCGAAATTCCACTCGACTTCAGAGCCATCGGGCATGATGTACTTGTCGCCATAGCTGGCGGGCGGGTAGTTGAGTCCGGCCTCGTCGAACATCTCTTTCTGATAGAAGACAGCGGCGGGGAAGACGGCGAAGGGCAGACCTACCTGACCCTCATCGGTGATGTAGAACTTGACCAGCTCCTCGTTGAATTGGGTGGTGTCGTAGTTGCTTTTCTCAACGAGGGAGCTGATGTCCAGCCACTGGCCGTGGAAGGCATTGGAGCCACCCCAACCCACGGGGCCGATGACATCAGGGCCGGCGCCGGCCGCGATCTGCGTCGCCAGCGTATCGCGGGCTGCATCGTAGGGCACGACTTCAAGGATCAACTCGATGTTATCGTGGCTGGCGTTGAAGTCCTCCACGACCTGAGCTTGCACTTCCTGCTGTTCCGGGTCTGTCCCGGTGCCAAGGCCAACGAACCAGCGGACCTGGACCTTGTCGCCAGCCATCTCCTCGACCTTCTCGGCAACTTCTTCGACCTTCTCGGCAACTTCCGGGGCTGCCTCTTCGACCTTTTCGGCCACTTCTTCGACCTTCTCCTGAACCTGCTCGGGCTGCACAGCGCCGCCACAGGCCACTGCCATCATGCTCACAATCAGAAGCATGGCCAGTAGTCCCATCAACCTGGAATTACGCATAACAAATCTCCTCCTGTAAGGAATGTAGAAAGGTGAAAACCAGACACCTCAGCTGGTGATCTGGCATCTGAATATCGGGGAGTTGGTGCCCATCCATCCGCCGTAAATCAGCTTCGTGATGGTTCACATCTCGCAGATACCCAGGTGCCAGCGCGCCAGAAAACCGCTCGTACCATGCTAACAACCACATGACTTGCGAACGACCAGTTCAGTGGGCAACAAGGTCAGGGGCTCACCCATCCCGGTACGCACCACGGAGATCAACTGCCTGGCCGCCGCGCTGCCCGCCTCTTCGATCGGTGCCCGAACGGTGGTCAACGGTGGCGACAGCAGGTCCACAAAAGGCACGTCGTCGAATCCAATGATCGCGACATCCTCCGGCACCCGTTTGCCGGCCCCTCGCATGGCAAACATGGCACCGGTGGCCATCTCGTCGTCGCCGGCGAAGATAGCGTCGATCTCGATGCCCTGCATCAACCATTCTTCGACCACCTGCCGGGCTTGAAGACCTTCGAAGTCACCAATGCCCGCCAATGCTGGATCGAAAGGCAGGCCATGGGCGTTCAGTGCTTCCCGATAGCCCATCTCCCGCCAGTAGGAATCCTCGTTTCCGGCAGGACCGGCGATGAAGGCGATGCGCCGGCAACCATGTACCTCGATAAGGTGCTCGACGGCCCGCCGGCTGCCCGCCTTGTTCTCGAAGGTTACACAGGGTATCGACAGTCCCGCCGGTGGCGTGCGATGCAACAGCACCAATGGAAAGTCACGCCGGTAGAGCCTGGCGAGGTCAGCATCACTCAAACGGTTGGTGAATACCATCAAACCGTCCGTATTATGCTGGCCCAACGGCATGGAACTGTACTCAAGATGAGCGGGAGTCTGAGAGGAGGCATGGATCAGGAGATCGAAACCGCTCTCGCGGGCTGCCAGCTCGATTCCCTGAATCAGAGGATAAAAAAAGGCCCCTGCGATCTGCGGAAGGAGCAGGCCAATGGTGGCAATTCGCCGACCGGCCAACGTCCTGGCCGCCGCATGAGGCGTATAATCCAGCAATCGCATCGCCTGACGAACCTGAACCATGGTATCGCCGGCAACGGGTGCTGTATCGTTGAGAACCCTGCTGACCGTGGAAATGGAGACACCGGCCAGTCTGGCTACATCTGAAATCGTGGCGCGTCGTCGCGAATTAGCTATCGTCACAGAATCGCTATGTCCACCAAATTGAACCGAAAGGGTTCTTAGAAAGCGCTTTCAGTGTCGCCAAAAAAAAGCCATCTGTCAGACCACCATGGTCCAACAACCCACTGAAAGCGCTTTCAGTATAACAGACGATTTGGCTTTTGTCAAGAGAAGATTAAGATGGATTTGAAGCGATTTCGTGGAGTTCACGTGTGCGCTCAGGAATGAGAATCTATCAACTTGAAAATCGACCAGGCACTTCACGCCTCATGGCATTGGCTCCATCCAGGCTTCGAAGACAGCGGCAATATTCCTGGCGGGCACGTCGTTTCCCCATTCGCACTGGGCGATGACGCCCCCCGTGCCCTTGTCCAGCACCCGGCGCACCCGGCGCACCGCCTCCTTGACCTGCTCCGGCGTGCCAAAAGGCAGCACCTGCTGGCGGTCGATCTCTCCCCAAAAGGTGATTTGCCCCTGGTACCTGTGGCCAAGCAGTTCGATATCCATGCAAAAGAGCTGTGAATTGAGCACATCCACGCCAATCTCGATCAGGTCAGCGTAGATTGCCTCGATGTTGCCATCGGAGTGCATGAAGGCGAATTTCCCGGCGTCGTGAATCAGCCGACAGTAGTCGGCATAGAGAGGTTTGAAGATCTCCCGCCACATGGGGAGTGAGATCAGCAAGCTTCGTTGCATCCCCCAATCGTCCATAAAACTGATGGCGTCCACGTCGGTTTCCGCCCACATCTCGATTTCCCGCAAAAAGAACTCATGAACCAGATCGCGCAGTTGCAGTACTTCCGCCTCACCATAGGCCAGGTCAATAAACAACTGTTCACTGCCGCGCAGGAATTGCATACGCTCGAAGGGTCGGACCGTGGTGTCGGCCACGATGAAGGGCTCGCTTTCAGCGCAGAGCTTGTGCGCGGAGCTCAGGTCTGCGCCCTTCAGTATCTCCCAGGGAGGCTGGAGATGATCCAGCGACCTCCATTGGGCCAGTGGTGGCTTCTTGACTTCACCGATCACTCCAGGCTCGGCCACCGACCAGCCACAGCCCCACTCGTCTACGTAGTCGCCCACCCTGCCCGGCGATCCCCTGGCTTTTTCGGCCCGGCCATAACAGGCGGCCATCTGCGGATGGTCGATGTCCAGAGGATAACGCTCCAACATCGCCCTCAACTCACCCTGGTTGAACATCTTGACGCCCGGCAGGGTCCAGAGATCGCGGGGCGCTCGATCCGGCTTCTGGAAGCGAAGGGTTCGCCGCATGCGTTCCTTACTGGTCATGGTCTCGCTGCTCATACGATGCTCCCTGAGGAGAGGTCGGGGACAAACATTCCCTGCCGCAACAGCCTGGTGGACGACCGCTGGGAATCCAACCGCACATCCTTGTCGCGACAAAGGGGACGCGAGATGGTCCCGCGCCCCCTCCAGTTTGACAGTGTGATCAGTTATCAGTCCTTTGCCACCGGTGAGGGTAACCGTTTACTGATAACTGATCACTGATTACTGGCAGGCAGCAGTTACTCCTGCCCACGCGGGTAGTCCGCCACATCCTCGGTGACATAGACGGAATATTTGGTGGTGCTGATGCTTTCGAAGCAGGGCCAGTGGCAGGCCTGAACGCCGAATTTATCTGGCTCCAACTGGTCGCCCCTGATGTAGGGTTTCCACATGTCAGCCGGGGTGCCATGCCAGAGGAAAATGCCGCCGACATCCTCAGCCAGGATGCGTTGAGCCTCCTCGAACATGGCGCTGCGTGTATCCAGATCGCCCATTAGAGCCGCCGCTTCCGTTACCAACTGGTCGAACTCCTCGTTCTCCCAGGCATGGCGGCCACCTGATTTCCAGATCCCCAACAGGTTGGAGGCGTCGAAGTAATCCATACCATAGGAAACCTCGCCGATGGTGATTTCATAGGCATTCATCGCATCCATGAATGTCTTTGAATCAGTGTTCGTTATCTCAACATCGATGCCCAGGTTTTCATTGAGCATGGCGCCGATACCGTTGCCAACCGCCACTTCCAACTCCTTTGCCTGACGAAGATTGAGTACCAGAGGTGGGAAGCCCTCTCCTCCCGGATACCCGGCCTCGGCTAACAGGCTTTGGGCCAGTTCCGGATCATAGGCCTGGTATTGTTCCAGCTCCGAAGGGGGCAAGGCATCGGGGAAACCGGGCATGAGCATGCCGTAGGCAACCTGGCCAGAGAATTTGACGATGTTGTCCACCAGCCCCTGGCGGTCGATGGCATGGGCAAACGCCTTGCGCACATTGAGATCATCAAAGGGAGGATTGAAGGTATCGAAGAAAACGTAGTAGGTGCGGAAGTCGCCGAAACCAGGATTATACTGCGCGCTCAGCTCCGGATCGGCTGCGATGAACTCCAGGTCTGCAGGAGAGAACCATTCGTGTGACAGGTCCAACTCATCGGCCAGGTAGGCATTAAACTCTTGATTCTTGTCTCCGTAAATGAAGGTGAATCGTTCCAGGTAAGGCGTTTCCTTGCCGGTGTAGTTAAGGTTGGGCGCCATCACGATCTGCTTGCCCTTGGTCCATTCCTCCAGGATCCAGGGCTCGGAGGAAAGCGAGGTCTCGGGATCGTTGTTATAGAATTCGCCGAATTTCTCCACCTGGTGCTTGGCCATGGGCCGGGAGAAGATCATGGTGGCAGGCGTGTAGGGAGCCGGCAGCTCGGTGACGACCTGCAGGGTGAAGTCGTCGATGGCCTTGACCCCCAATTCCTCCAGGGGCAACTCACCACTGACCACCTTATCCCAGTTCTTGGGATTGGAGGAGTAGCCCCAGTACCAGGCGAAGTCGTAGGCGTGCTCAGGATCGGCCATGTACTGGAAGCTCCACTCGTAATCGTGGGCCGTTACCGGAACGCCGTCGCTCCAGGTCAGCTCAGGGTCCAGGTGAAAGGTCCAGGTGAGGCCGTCGTCGGCCACTTCCCATGATTCCGCTGCCGCCGGCTGTAGCTCGAAGTTCTTGTCGAGCCGGATCAATGGGGTGCTCAAGGTTTGCCAGGGCGGATCAGGACGGTTGTACACCGCTACCGGGAAGTCGATCGTGCCATAGGTCGGGCCGATCATAACGCGCAGATACTGTTGATCGGGCGGAGCAGCATCGGCGGGCAAGGTCACGCCGAAGGCGTTTACATATTCACCGGCAGGTGCCTCGGCGGGCGCCTCCTCGGCTTCCGGTGCCGTCTCGGCCGCTTCCTTGGTTGGTACTGGCGTCGCCGGCTGGGGCAGCGGTGTGGGGCTGGCCGCCGGTGCCGCTGGTGCTGCTGGCGCCGGCTGGCAGGCCGAGACGATCAGGCTCAGCAGCACGAGCAATGCGAGCAGGGAGAAGAAACGTTTTTTGTTCAGGCCGGTCATCATGTCCTCCTGGGTAGGTGATGGCGTAAAGGAATCGCTCATCGGGTCTGTAAGGCGTTCCGATTCGTTGATCCGATCAAGCTGGTGTTGGTCTCAGGTTTCTCCTTTCTAGGTGTGGCATAGAAATCGCCGGTAGCAACCGGCAGGTCAATTCAACATCTTCGGGTCCAGGGCATCGCGCAGGCCGTCGCCCACAAAGGTGAAACCGAGTGTGGTGATGGCGATCATCAGCGTGGGAAATAGCGCCAGATGCCAGTAGACCCGAATATAGGCGGAACTGGTGCCCACCATCTTGCCCCAACTGGGAAGGGGGTCGTTGATGCCCAGGCCCAGAAAGCTCAATCCGGCTTCAGCAAAGATGATGACTGGAATCCCCAAGGTAACCATGATGATCAGGGCCGGCATCGCATTTGGCAGCAAGTGGCGACGGATGATGTAGAGGTTGCCCGCCCCTGCGGACCGGGAAGCGAGGACATAATCCTTCTCCCGCAGCGCAAACAACTGGGCCCGGGTCAGGCGGGTCAGGCCGATCCAACTGACGATGGCGAGGGCCATGATGACATTGACGAGACCGGCGCCGAAGATGCTCAGAATAAGCAAGGCAAAAAGCAGGCTTGGAAAAGCAGTCATAATTTCGATCATTCGCGTAACCACAAAATCGACTCTGCCGCCCAATAGCCCTGCCGCGGCTCCCAGGGAGACGCCAATCAGGACGGCGAAGATTGACACGGAGAAGGCAACGACAAGCGATGTACGCGCCCCGTAGATGATGCGGCTCAACTGATCACGTCCCACCGCGTCGGTGCCCAGCCAGTGTTGGGCGGAGGGAAACTGTAGTGCCTCCGAAAGCACAGCCTTGTCATAGCGAGTCGGCGCCAGAAAATCGGCAAAGATGGCGACGAAGATCAACGACAGAACGATTATGAGCCCTGCCATAGCCAGTCTGTTGCGCGAGAAACGCCGGGCCGCGTCTTTGAGCAGGCTGCGTTGTTCTGTGATCTTCAGGTTTGCAGAGGGAACAACTGCGTCGCCAGATGATTCCGTTGTCACGGATTTAATCCTTCAACCGTACCCGTGGGTCCACTATGGTCAGCAGGACATCACTGATCAGATAGGTTACTCCCCACAGCACTGCAATCAGAAGAATAAGGGCCATGATCATGGGGTAATCCCGCTCAAAGGTGCTTGTGACGAAGAACCGTCCTAATCCGGGAATCCTGAACACCGACTCTATGAAGATAGAGCCGGTCATCAGGTCGGGAATGAACACGATCAACACGGTAATCAGGGGAATCGCGGCATTCTTGAAAACGTGGCCCAGAACGACCGAGCGCTCTTTCATCCCTTTGCTACGGGCGGTGCGCACATAATCGGCGTGCAAGACCTCCAGCATGCTGACCCGGGTGTAGCGGGCCACCATTGCCATCGGCAACAGCGCGTAGGCGAGTACCGGCATGATGTAGTGCTTTGGCTCACCCCACCCTCCGGTGGGCAGCCAGCGCAGCCGCACGGCGAAGATAAGTATCAGCCAGGTAGCGATCACAAAGCTCGGTACCGTCATACCTGAAGTGGCGAAGAGGGATACGGAATAATCCAGCCATGAATTCTGGCGCAGTGCCGCGACGATTCCCAGGGTCAAGCCCAGCGAATAAGACAGAAGAACCGTCATCAAGCCCAGCTGCAATGTAGGAATCCACACTCGCCCGATCAGTTCGGTCACTGTCTCCGTGGGGCTCTGAAAGGGAATACCAAAATCCCCTTGGAAAGCGTTCCACATATAGCGCGCGTATTGCTCCAGTACTGGCTTGTCAAGACCATATTTGCGCATGATATTGGCCTTGGCCTCTGCCGGCAGTGGCATTTTTGTCTCGTCAAAAGGTCCGCCTGGGACCGAGTGCATCAAGAGGAAAGTGATGAGGGAGGCAGCGAAGATTGCGAAGATGAGCCCAGCTATCCTGCCCAGCAAATATCGCGTCATGTTCAATCTTTAGCCATGGTGCTAGTGCAGTTTCGACGGTAGGGTAGCCATTGTGGGTATTCGAGCAGCTTTAAGGATACCATAGCAGGGCTTGAACTACAAACGCCTTGACAGCGCCTCCCTTTCCAGTTAAGCTTGGTTCGATTGGCGCAGGAACAACTGGCCACACAGCGAATGAGGACGCAATTTTCGATGATTCAAACACAACATCACGAAGCGACGTGGGACTCATTGGACAGCAGGCCGATTCCCCCATGGTTCAACCAGGCCAAATTCGGAATCTTTGTCCATTGGGGAGTCTATTCCGTTCCCGCCTGGCGGCCTGTGGGGAAGACGCTCTATGCGTCGTACGCTGAATGGTATTACGCCAGCGTAATCGATGACCTGGATAACGGAGGGCGCGAGTTTCACAAAAAGAACTACGGCCAGGACTTCGAGTATAGAGATTTTGCTCCATTGTTCAGGGCCGAACTGTTCGATCCCGCCTCCTGGGCCGAGCTGTTTCGCCGGTCAGGTGCCAGGTACGTCGTACTGACCGCCAAACACCACGACGGATTCTGCCTCTGGCCCACAAAAAGCCCGTACAAGGAGAACTGGAACAGCCTGGCCACCGGTCCCAGGAGAGATCTGGTCGGTGACCTGGCAGATGCTGTGAGAAGAGAGGGCCTGAGAATGGGACTCTACTACTCCATCATAGAATGGGAAAGCAATCCTACCCACCGAACTGAGTCAGGATACTTTCTCAGGAGAGAAACCATCGAAAAATATGGTATCCCTGAAGATGAATATGTGGATGGTCACCTGCTGCCCCAACTGAAGGAGCTGGTGACGGCCTACCAGCCAAGCTTGATCTACGCTGACGGCGGCGAGTGGGACGGTAGCGAAGACCACTGGAAAACCAGGGAATTCCTGGCCTGGCTCTACAACCAGGCTGCTAACAGAGAGGAAGTGGTCGTCAATGACCGCTGGGCCAAAGATATGCCGGGAAAACACGGGGACTATTATTCCAGCGAGTATGGTGACACCGCTTTGGTCGGGCCCGGGCATCCCTGGGAGGAAAGCCGTGGCATAGGTGGCTCCTACGGGTTTAACCGGGCCGAAAACATCGAGGATTACAGCACCGCCAGACAGCTCATCCACGAGCTCGTCCATGTTGTCAGCAGAGGGGGGAACTTCCTGCTCAATGTGGGGCCGACGGCAGATGGTCGGATACCGTTGATCATGCAGCAGCGCCTGCTGGAAGTCGGTGATTGGCTAAGGGTGAACGGCGAGGCTATTTACGGCACAAAGGCCTGGCGCAGGCAGAAAACCAGCGTTGACAGCAACCTTGCTTCAGTCCTGTTCACGGTCAAGGGAGAGGACTTGTATGCCATATGCACAGAATGGCCGCAGGGCGATCTGATAATCACTGGTCTGAAGGGCAACGACCAACTTTCCGTGAGTCTGTTGGGAGTGAGCAAAGAGCTTAGTTGGGAAACCGTGGATGATCGTATCGTAATCGCCCCTCCCCCGGTCTTGCCTGCCGAAACGCTTTGCCAACACGCCTACGTTTTCAAAGCAGGCGGGGTTCTCGGGTGAAAGATAACAAGGGCGACCCGCCGCCACGCCGATGCGAATGCACGCTTTCCAGCGGGCTCGGTCAGTCCTTCGGCAAGCTGAGAATGCAATGATACCTCCTTATACCGGCAAAAAACGCCCAAATTCCATGCGTCATCCCACCCATGATTACACCGCGACTGGCGCGTATTTCGTTACCATTTGCGTCCATGACCGGCAACCACTGTTCGGCTGTGTAGCTGATGGAGACATGCATCTGAGCGCCCTCGGCATGATCGCGGGTCACTGCTGGCACGATGTTATGGCCAATCATTCTCATGTCGAACTGGACGTTTATGTCATCATGCCCAACCATGTACACGCGCTCTTGCAGATCCTGGTCGAGCCTAGAGATCAACCCGCGGCGGCGCAGCGCCAATTTGCGAGACCCATCGCCGGATCAATCTCGACCCTGGTCGGCAGGTACAAGGCCGAAGTGAGCCGGAGGGCAAAGCGGGCCGATCTTGCCCCAGCAGGAAAACTCTGGCAACGGAATTTCCGGGACCGCATCGTACGCGGGCAACGCGAACTGGAAAATGTGCGTGCCTACATCGCTACGGACCCTCAACGCTGGGGCACAGACCGTCTGTGCCCCGGTGGACGGCCGAAATGGCATGAATGACGCTGCGACGACAGGGTTTGACTGAGAGATGGATCCAGCCGCCATTCATGCCCCTGCTAACGCGACCAACGCTCGTGAACGGGCAGCAGCTCGGGGAACACCGCATGGGGTTCGCTCTGGTACCAGTAGGCGGCCGAGGCGATGTCATCGGTGAGGGGCTCGAACTTCTCGCCGGGCCACCAACCAAGTGCCTGGACGGTCACTCTTAGATCGCGTTGGAAGCGAACGGGATCCAGTATGTGCCAGCGGTAGAGACCGTGCCGCGGGACCTCGCCCGGCTCCTTGTGAAAGAGGGGATAGCCCAGGAAGGGCGTCGAATAGGTCTCATCGCCGAAACACCACGCTCCGCCAAAATAGTCCTCCGTGCCGGTACCACAGATCGTGGGATAATCCTCGTCACCATCCATGTAGAACTTGACCTCGCCCTCGCCCCACCAACCGTTGGAGAATTGCGTCCAGGCCAGAAAGGTTCCCACGTAGTGGCCCTGTCCCTGTACATTTTCCAGGATGATGTGTTGCGGTTCTCCCCGTGTTGTCATTGAGCGCCGCCACTGGGCATGGAAGTAAGCAGCGCTTTGGGGAACATCGGTCAGCGCGTAGGTAATCTGGTAGAAGAATTCCCCAAGTGGTTCCCGATGCTGACTCTCGATGCTAACTCTGGCCCGCTTGCGGAAGGGCATCGGCCAGTAGCAGTTGAAACCGCCTGAGGGGTTAACCGCCACAGCCAGCGAGTTGACGTTGTAGCGTAGCCCGTGCCCGTTGCAGAAGAAGTCGCCCAACGGCACCTCGACCGAGGGATGCTCTTCCTCATCCCAATGGAATCGAAGGATCGTGTCCCGGTAGGCCCTGGGATGTGCGGTGATCCAGATGTGCTGGATGATACCTGGTCCCTCGATGTCAGCCAGCGTGGTGACGCCCGGTTTCAGCGACATGATGCATGGCTCCACCTTCCAGCCGCTGCCCAGCATGGAGGCCGGATGTTCCCTGAAGTGTGGAGGCAGCCCGGTGGGCGTGCCCTCCGTGCGGGCAGCGATCGCCTGCTGGTCGGGCACAGTCGCCCTGGCGCCACCACCCTTTTCTCCCGTTGGGTTCTCCGCGGAGATCGAGCGGGTCTCGGCGTTGGAAAGCAGCGGAAGGCTTCCTAATCCCAGGTTGAAAAGATTGAGCTCATTCATCGGTTTGGCTCCTTGAACGATTCTGTGAAGATAAGTCTCACCAATTTCATGGGGTCTTCCCTTGGACCACGGGAAATTCGGCGATGCGAAGATTCGTGCACCCGTAGGGGATCAACTGCAATTCCTCTATCGGCTCTTCCGTTGCGACCGGGCTGTCCGGTACTTGCTGTGCAGAGCCCTCTTCTACCTGCCAGTGGGGAACTCGCCGGCCCTTCACGTGCATGCGGACAGGAGCACCCTCCGGGGAAAATGGGCAGTTCCCCAGGGGATGTTCAATCACTTCCGCGTCTTCTGGAAGCGTCTCCTCATTCACATCGAGGGCGTAGTTCCAGGTCGTTGTCGGATAAACCTCCCAATCGGCGTGGGGCAATTCCCGGTAGGGCAGGTCTTCATGAATTCGTTGCCAATCCTCACCGATTCCAAGGGCGTAGAGCAACGGCCCCCGTTCGATGGCGATGGCATTATTCGGGCGATGCCTCAAGGTGGGAGACATTGGCAATGTTAAAACGACTGTGGTTGTGCCGGTCCACTGGCGCTCGATAGGGTGAAATGTTCCTGGCTCCGGGCGCATCGTCTCATGCCCGATCCGGATGCGCGCCCCTTCTGCCCACGAGGGCACTCGAAGGTGCAGTGGGAAGCGCAGCTCCCGGCCGCTGGTCACCGTGAAGGTCAGGGTATCCCGGAATGGATAGTCGGTGTCCAGCTTAACGCAGATCGCGGTCCCATGGATCTCCAGGCTGACCTGGCTGGGTGCATAAGCGACTGCCGCAATGCCGCCATCTGCCGTCTGCATCCAGAGATGCGAGGCGAATTTGGGCCAGCCCTGGCTGAGATTTGCAGTACAGCAGCCGTAGTTTGGATCCACACCGAAAATGTTCGCCTCGGGCCCGTTGGTGGTCCAGATGCGGCCCTCTTTCACGCTGCACTCCACCTGGTTGACCTGCTGATCATACTGGTGCGACCACATGTCGGGCGAAAAGGTCGCCGGCAGGGCGTTGAAAGCGATCTTCTCCAGACGGTCGCCGAAGCGAGGGTCGCCCATGATTGAAAGCAGCACCTCCAGCGAAAACATCTGCTCCACGACCGCGCAAAGCTCGGTGCCCTGGGAAGGGTTCTTTCCAGCCAGACACTCATCTCCCGAAAACAGGCCCGTTGCCATGCCGTGATGGCGGTCCAGTTTTTCCATCATGTCATAAACGGCCTGCCGGTCACGATCATCACCGCTCATCTGCCACCATAGTCCATGGGATTTGATCGCCATGGCGTTGTTGACGACGTGCCCCATGAAATTCCAGCGGCCCTTTGGCGTAGGTCCGGACAGAGGCCAGCGATCGAAGAAGCAGCCCCAGTCGAATCCCTGGGCTTGCAGCTTGACGGCCAGGTCCAGCAGCCATGGCTGGCCGTTCCTCTCATAGAGCCAATAGATGGCAATCAGCGCCTCAAACCAGCGAAACTGTCCCCAGTTGAACAGCGGTGCGAGATCGATGTGCTCGTCAACCTTGCGCAGCGCTCTTTCGAGTGCTGTGATGGCGCGTTCGTCTCCCGTGGCGTCGTAATACTGCACAAGCACCTTGGTGGCCAGGAACTGGCCCCAGAGGTCATAGCGTTGGTCTTCCTCCTTCCCGCCAGCGATCACCATAGCCCGCGGACCGAGCCAGCCGTCCTCGTGCTGGCGGCCGATGATGGTGTTCATGTAGCGGGTGACCTTGCCCTTGAGCGCGTCATCATCCAACAGGAACGCCAGCGGGATCAGGCCGTCCAGCCAGTAGGGCGCCCGCTCCCAGCCCTCCGTGTGTCCGCCGAACCAGCGGCTGTCCCTGACATCGGGCCAGAACTCATCCAGCTTTCCACTCAGCCCGTTGGCCTGAATCAGAAGCTGTTGCCTCAGCCAGCCGTCGGGACGGATGCTACCCAGCGGCAATGGCCGGAAGAAGGGTGCCTTGATTTTTGTCTCGCTCACGTCAGAGTGGCTTCTCGATCATATCACATAGGTTGGCCTGCCAGCGGCCTCTGCCCGACGACAGGCGCAGGGTAATCACCTCCCTGGGTGCGACGGTCAGCGGGAAGCTCAGATCCTGCCAGCTCAGTTTCCCGGCGCCACCCCGGCCGTGACGGTCGGCAATGCGAACGATAAAGCCGTCACCGTCCTCGGCTGGTTTCAGGGCTGTCAGCTCCAGCTCTGGTGAGGAAAGAGTTGCCAGGGAGGCGATGGCAGGACGCGGGCCCGGGTGGCAATGCATGGTGATTGGCACGACGGGCAGGTTGATCTCGCGGGCCCGCCGGACCACTTGCGCATCGCGCCAATCTCCCGCGTGGGGCGACAGCACCAGGGTGAATTGCTGCAAGCCCTGGTCGATCCAGTCGTAATGTTTCTTGGATCCCGGGAGGTGGGGTTGATGGTAGGCATAGGGAGGGGACCGCAGGATGGTCAGTCGCAGCATGCTGCCGGCCACATCGCAACCGTACTTGCCGTCGTCTATCAACGCCAATCCCACCCGCTGCTCCGGGTGCCCGCGGGCAGGGCCGCTGACGTCCATCCACATCTGGGTGGGTACCTCAGCGCCATCGCAGGGACGGTTACACCAGCCAAAAGGCACGTCGTGGGTCGCCTGGGGAAGATCGGTAGGGAGATCGAAGGCCAGCTTGATCATTCGCCAACGGCCTTGCCAATGGAGCCAGTTGCGAATGAGAATCTCTGCCCGGCCCTGGCGCAGGATGATCTGCTGGAGCCAGGTGCTGCCTTCGTAGCTGCGTCCGACCAACAGCGACGCCTGCAGGGGCCCGTCATCGCAGACGGAGATACGAGCATTGCCAAAATGGCCGACGACCTTGCCGAAGCGGCGAACGTCGTGGGACCAGGTATCGCTGGTATCCTCCAGTACCTGGGCCACGTTCCAGCCCCTGGAGGATACCAACTCCAGGCCGCTGGCTTTGTCCACACACGAAACAATGACACCGGTGCTCGGGTCCAGGCGCACGGACAGTCGTTCGTTCTGCAGCGTGGTGGGGGTGGCGTGGGCGACGGGAGCGGCGTTGGCATGCTGCAGGCCCGGTGCGAAGCGGTAGACCCGGTAGCCCAGCGGCGGCAATTTGGCCTGGAAGAGGATGCGGTCGAGGCCGTGATCGGATCTGCTGAGAGCCTCATGAGTCTCGATCAATTGATGGACAACAGCCTGCCCCTTTTCATCGAGCAGGCCCCAGTGGCCATCCTGCCAACGCTGCCATTCGGTCCAGGGCTCATATTCCACATAGCGGGTTGATGGGTAGGGGAAGGGATTGAAAAGGACCAGGGTGCCGCCTGGCCCCTCCGTGTCGATGCCGGCGGCAATGGCACGGCCGGCGCTGTTGGCGATCTCGTCGGCGCCTAAAATGACCCGGCCCAGCGCCATGATGGTATCGTCCTCTGCTTCCTTGATAGAGCAGCCACCCAGTGTATCGTGGAACTGGTTGAAGCACAGGTCCTGCCACAGAGTCCGCAGGCTCTGCATCGGCGCAGATCGCCCGGCCCACAGTTGGGCCATGACTGCCATGCGCTCGGCGACGAGCAGGTGGCATTCAGCCTGGCGGTGAGCGCGCTTGAGCGCGCTGTTGGCGGAGTAGCAACCCACGGCATGGAACTGGAGCTCCTCCGCCACTACCGGCAAGATATCGGCTTGCGGCCGTATGGAGGAAAAGTAGGCCTGCGGGGAGCTGAAGCGAATATCCAGATCGGAGTGGGTGCCAGCGATGGCCTGCACGTTTTCGATCTGCTGCCTGGTGGGGCCGCCGCCATGATTGCCCAGGCCAAAGAAGCACATGGTGTGGCTGAGCCCGGTGGGTTTGGCATCCACCGCCTGCTGGATATGCTTTGCCTGGTCACCGGTGCGCGAGGTGTAGGAGGCTGTGATGCGAAAGGCCAGAACGCGGCTGCCGTCGGGTGCCTGCCACCAGAAGGCCTGCGCCGGCAGCTCTTTCTCGTGTGGGCCGGGCCGCATGAAGACATAGGCGTCGAAACCACACTTCTTCAAAATCTGCGGCAGTGTGCCGGCATGGCCAAAACTATCCACACAATAGGCAATGCGTGGCTCGGTCCCGAGGCGTTCGCGCATGACGGCCTTGCCCAGAAGAACGTGGCGCACAAAGGACTCGCCTTGCGGCAGGTTCATGTCGGGCTGAACGATCATGCCGTTCACAACGTGCCAGCGACCCTGGCGGATGAATTCTACAATCTGGTCGAGGAGATGAGGATTCTCCTGCTCGATCCATCGATAGATCTGGGCCTCGCCGCGCACGAATTGGAAATCGGGATACTCGTGCAGCCGATCGACGGCTGACTGGCTGGTAGCCAGGGCCTCGGCCCGCCCTTCGGTCCAACGCCAGAGCCATACAGGGTCCAGGTGGGCCTGACCGATCATGTGAACTGTCGTTCTGGGCATAAGGGGCAACTCCGGGCGCAATCTCAGGCGAAGGTCACTGTCAGCGCTTCCCCCGCGGCAACGGTGAGCGGCTCGGCAAAACGCAGTCGCATGAGGCCGTCGATTCGCTCGATATCAGTAGCGACGGCCTGCTCACCCAGGTGGACTGCGGCATCGGCGCGGCCGGTCTTCAGGCATAACTCTTTCAGCCTGAGGCTGCCGTGGTCCAGGCCAAGCCGGGCGCAATCGCCGGACTGGCTGAAAACGCCCCAGCCGCTGCCGGTGACGAAGAAACTGCGCAAGCTGTCCGGGCCAAGTCGGGGCGCGAAGGCCAGGCTCCCGCGCGTGGCGTCATAGCGATAGCCTGTTGCCGCCTCCAGCAGCACCCAACTGGCCATCGGGCGCACGTAATGATCGCCGCACTCCACCTCGTTCCAGGGACTGCGGCGGCTACCGTCGTGGCGCTGGCGGATGTCGGCCAGCATGGTCAGGGCCGGCTCGATAAACCCTTCGTAGAGCAACAGGCAGGCCAGCGGGTATTCCAGGCCGCTCCAGACCTCGTCGCTGTACTGGGTGGGGATCTCGGGCTTGCCGCCGTGGGGCCAGGTGCAGATGTAGAGGCCTTTGTCCCGCTCATCCATGTAGATGCGTGGCTTTTGATCAGCCTTTTTGAAACCCTGGCGCCGGTTGAAGTTGAAGATATTCAGGACAGCTGTCTTGACATGTTTTTCTGGCAGGAGATAGCCCAGATCAAGTACATGGGCCCACCACTGGCCCAGCAACTGGTCGATATGGCAGCCGCTGCCGTACTGTTGCTCCGCGTGCTGCTCCAAGTCGACAACCTGGATGTAGTACTCGCCATTCCAGCACAATCGATCGTAGTTCTTGCTGCCCAACTCAAAACGCCCGCGATAGCAGCGGGCCAGATCCTCTTCGCCCTGAAGTCTGGCCATCTCCTCGGCAGCGCGCAGGGCAGCCAGGTAGAGGCTGCCGATGAAGGTGTTGGGACCATAGATCGAGATGTCGTAGGTGTTGGGTTGCTCACCGCGAATGACGCCGTCCCCTTCCGTGTCGTAGTCGTCCATCATGTGCTGCATCAGCTTCCTGATCCGCGGCCACATCTTATCGAACCAGGATCGCTCAGCACCGTGGCGCACTTCCCGGTAGGTCTTGAGCACCGTGCCCAGTTCGCCGTCCATGGCCGGGTTGCGCGGTCCGCCAATGAATTCACTCCAGGGCCGGGACAGGTAGAGAGGCAGGGGAGTTCGGTGAGGAATGGCGCCCTGGGGACTCATCTGCTCCACCAGGTCAGTGTGGCGCATGCTGCGTTCCAGGTCGGGGAAGAGCCTGGCCAGGGCCATTTCGTAGTTCCAGACATGGGTGCAGTTCAAGGGGCAACACCCTTCCATTTCCCCATGAACGGTGCTTGCGCCATGGCAGCCCTCGAAGCCGTGGAACCGGCCGTCCTCGTTCCAGAGACAAGTGGGTGTGCGAATGGTGGAGATCGGCCCAGCCACAGATTCCAGCAACTGCCATGGCAAGGTGCTGTCGAAAAAGCGGTCACGATACAGGCGGGTTTCCGCCACCAGGCGCTCGTAGTGGTCCCGCATGTATTCAACCACAGCCAGGGCGCTGTCAAACCGGTTGTTGTACTGATTGCCCAGCCAAAAACGGCTCTTGCGATCGGCAATGCCCATGTTGCGCTGGTCCCACGTCAGGTAGCGGTTGGGAAAATACCAGGCCAGCACCAGCGGCACCGTCCGGCTCGCCCCCGGCGCCAGCTCGAAATGCACCGCCAGCGCCCCGTTCCAGGTTTGCCCGGCCGGGCTGGCGCCACTGCCGCCTCGATCAGGCAAACGACCGCGGTGTTTGCTGAACTGATCCCATAGCTGCCGCGGTGAGTGCCATTGAAGCAGGGTACTGATCTCGTCCCCCGGCTGCCTGAGCGCAGCCAGCGCCAGGCGTCCGTTGGCCGGATGCCCTTGCTCCAGCCGGGTGTTGCCCATGTCCAACACCTCCAGCTCCCGCAGATGCACCATGCCGTTGATGTTGCCGCCGTAGCCGGGATCGCACACCCCGTCGATGCGGGTCCTGCCGTCCCAGCCCACCAGGTTCTGCTGGGCTGCCAGCAGGGAGACCTCAGCGGACTGCTCCCCAGGATTGTTTACTGTGAAGTTGAAGAGAACGGCAGGCAGCCCGGAATCGTGGCTGTTGAGGGGCAAAAAGGGGCTGAAAGCCTCCATCTGCACCGCAACCGGCAGGGCATTGCTTTGATAGGCCACCTCCACGATGGGGTATTGGGCCCTGATCTGCAGGCCATCCACCCCGGGCAGGTGACTCAGGAGTCGCCGCGAGCCCTCGGGAACCAGGTGATCGCTGACGCTGGGCGCAGGCTGGAAGGCGCCATCCTTGTACAGCGAGTCGCTCTGCAGCACCACGGCGCCCTGCTCTCCCTCCCCACAACCGGCCCAAATGGCGAAAAAGCTGTCCGGAACGTGGGCATCATGATTGACGTTGTTTCCGATCTGCCATTGGCGCAGGCCGCCGTCGCCGGCCAGTGCCACGCTGCCGGTCCCGATGCCACCCAAGGGCAGGGCCACGGCGCGCAACGCCTCGCCTCGATAGGTCAATGCTTCGCTGGCTGTGAGGTGTTGAGGAGACATATGATCCTCCTGGCATTTCCGGGGACGATTGGACGACTAGCTAATGGCCAATTGCCAATTGTGAATGGTCGATTGTCAATGGCAGAGGGGAATTGCCAACATTTGCACCTGTCGATCTTGATTGCGTAAGCGCCTACTATCGAGTATAACCAGGATGGCCAGGCTGTCAACGTGCGTGCCCTCCTTTTGCCATCGCTTGACAGATGCCACACCCCCGGCTATAGTTGGCGTGACTTTTCGCAACCAATCTCTCTTCCCGACCACGCGGAGCAAGGACACAGACTCATGGAAAAACGCACCCTGGGCCGCACCGGCCTCGACGTATCAATTCTCGGTTTCGGCGGGTTCCACCTCCTGGAGATCAGCGCCAGCGATGTCGATCTTCTTCTCAACAAGTATCTGGATGCAGGTGGCAACTATGTGGAGACCGCCGCCGAATATGGCGATGGCGAGTCTGAACGCAAGGTCGGTCCGATCATGGCCGCCCGGAGAGAGGATTGCATCCTGGCCACCAAATGCCATGCGCGAGACGCGGCCGGCGCCACCCCGATCATCGAAAGCAGCCTCGCCAATCTGCAAACAGACCACGTAGACATCCTGTTTATGCACCATGTGCAGGATTTCTCCGGGCTGGACGCAATTCTCGCGCCCGATGGTGCCATCAGAGCAGCCGAGGAGGCTCGGGACGCTGGCAAGGTCCGTTTCATCGGGATATCCAACCATGGATATCCCGAACTCATGATCGAAGCCCTGAAACGCTATCCCTTCGACGTGATCATGACCGGCTTCAACTATTACGATCGTTTCAATTTCCCGTTGATCGAGGAAACTCTGCTGCCGCTGGCCCTGGAAAAGGGGGTCGGGGTGGTTGGCATGAAGGCGGTCGGGGATGGGTATCTGTGGCGATCGGCGGAGATGGCATTTCGCTACGCCTGGAGCCTGCCCATCCATGTCATGGTGGCCGGCATGAACACCCTGGAGTATCTCGATATGGATCTGGGGTACGCCGCGACCTATTCGCCGTTGAGCGATGAGGAACGGGATCAATGGGTTTTCGATGCCCCTGAGTTGGGCAACTATGTCTGCCGGCTGTGCGACAAATGCCTGCCCTGCCCGGAAAACATCAACATCCCCCTGGTCTTCGAAATGGAAGGGCGTTTCGACCGCCAGATGTGGGATGGCGTGGTGCGTAATCCTGGCGACTACTGGCTTCGCAATTCCCTGCGTTTCTGGTTTGGCAACCAGGACCGGGCTGTCGCCGGCTATGATGCCTTGCCAGTCAGGGCCGATGCCTGCAGCGATTGTGGCGACTGTGAACCCCGCTGCCCCTACAACCTGCCCATTGTCGACAAGCTGCGCCACGTGCACTACAAGATGACCAACGCCGAGGTGTTGTATTAGCCGCGCACGGAAGAGAGTACAATGAACTACGACGCGCACGAGCCGCTACCCAAAACCATGCCGGCCATTATCTGCCACGGCCCAGGCGATTACCGCCTGGATGAATGGCCTGTCCCCGCGCCTGGGCCTGAGGAGGTTGTGATCCGGGTCAAGGCGGTGGGCATCTGCGCCAGCGACCTGAAATGTTACCTGGGCGCCCCACTTTTCTGGGGAGATGAGCATCGGGAGGGGTACTGCCAGCCACCGGTGATTCCAGGTCACGAGTTCGCTGGCGAGGTGGTGGCCCTCGGTGCGGACGCCGGCCAGAAATATGGCCTGACCCTGGGCGACCTGGCGGTTTCCGAGCAGATCGTGCCCTGCTGGCAGTGCCGCTTCTGCAAACGTGGCCAATACTGGATGTGCCAGGACAAACACGACATTTACGGTTTCCGTCAGCGGGCCTTTGGCGCCATGGCCCAGTTCATGCGCTTCCCGGCCGACGCTATTAACTACAAGGTGCCCACCGCACTTCCCGTCCAGTACGCCGCCTTCATTGAGCCTCTGGCCTGCTCGATCCACGCCGTGCAGCGGGGGGAGATCGAGTTGGGCGATGTAGTAGTGGTCGCCGGAGCCGGTCCCTTGGGACTGGGCATGGTAGCTGCGGCCCGGCTGAAGAACCCCGGCCTGCTCGTTGCTGTCGACCTGCGGGAGGAGCGCCTGGCTGTGGCCAAAGCCTGCGGCGCCGACCTGACCCTAAACCCCGGCACGACGGACGTAGTGGACGAGGTACGCCAACTGACCGATGGCTACGGTTGCGACGTTTACATCGAGGCCTCCGGGCATCCGGCGGCGGTTGAGCAGGGCCTGCATATGATCCGCAAGCTGGGTACCTTTGTCGAGTTTAGCGTCATGCGCGAGCCGGTGACAGTAGACTGGACCATCATCGGTGACAGCAAGGAGCTGAATATTCACGGCTCCCATCTCAGCCCCTACTGCTATCCCATCGCCATCGACATGCTGCAGAAGGGCCGCCTGCCGATGGATCTTATTGTTACCCACCAACTTCCTCTGGCCTCGTTCCAGGAGGGCATCAACCTGGTGTCGACCGGGGAGCAGTCCATCAAGGTGATACTGATGCCGTAACCAAAAGATTGGTCCAGTATTTCGAAACTGGACCAATCTGAGTTCTTGGAAGTACCGACGGTCCTTACATCATAATATGCAACCTTGCCAGGGCGAAGCCATTTCTCACACAGCCAGGCTGTTCAGTCGCTCGAAGCCTTCCTTCCAGCGGCTATCCGGCAGCGGTTCATACCTGTCCCGCCCGGTGGATTCGGCAACGGCCTGACGCCCAGCGGCGATACTATCGAGATGGCCCGTGGCAATGGCCTGGATCATGATGTTGCCCAGGGCTGTCGCTTCGACGGGGCCCGCCACGACCTGGCGCCCCGAGGCATCGGCGATGAACTGGTTGAGCAGCCGGTTCTGCGTTCCGCCGCCAACAATGCGAATGGTGTCTACCCGGCTGCCAGTCAGAGCCTGGACCGCATCGACCAAGCCGATCGACTTCAAAGCCAGGCTTTCGAGACAACAGCGCACCATGGCGCCAACGCTCTCCGGGACTGCTTGCCCGGTGCGTTGGCAGTAGGATCGAATGGCGGCAGGCATGTCACCCGGAGCCGCGAAATCGGCAGCATCGGGATCAATGAGGCTCTGAAGCGGTTCCGCCTCGCGAGCCTGGTCGATCAGTTGTCCCCAGTCCAGGTCCTGTCGCCCCTCTCGCTGCCACTGGCGGCGACTTTCCTGCAATAGCCAGAGTCCTGTCAGGTTCTTCAGCAGTCGAAAAGTATCACCAACGCCTCCCTCGTTGGTGAAGTCCAGCGCCAGAGCCTGTTCATTGATCACCGGTTCGGGCCACTCCATGCCAACCAGACTCCAGGTGCCACTGCTGATATAGGCGCTCTTGCTATCCAGGCCGGGCACGGCTGCGACCGCACTGGCCGTATCGTGGCTACCGGTGGCAATTACCGGCACGTCCGGGCTCAAGCCAAGCTCCGCTGCCACAGCGGGAAGCAGCCGCCCAACCACGCTGCCTGGTTCCACCAACGGTGCCAGGATATCCATGGGAAGCTCCAGTTGTTTGAGCAGCCCCGTTGCCCATTGCCGGGTTCGGGCATCCAACATCTGACTTGTGGAAGCTACGGTGTATTCCACCACGGTCTCGCCGGTCAACCAGTAGGCAAACAGGTCGGGAGTCATCAACAAGGTCTTTGCCAGGTCCAATTGGGGATCTTCAGACAGTTTCCGGCTGAGCAGCTGAAACAGGGTATTGAATTGAATGAACTGGAGGCCGGTGACCTGGTAGATCTGATCCCGGGGCACCCGCTTGAACGCCTCCTCCAGTATTCCATTGGTGCCGGGGTCCCGATAGTGAAAGGGATTTCCCAGCAGGGCTCCGTTCCTGTCCAGCAGGGCATAATCGACACCCCAGGTATCGACGCCGATTCCCGCCGCCGGCTCGTCGTAGCGAGCGGCATAGCGACTGAGTCCCTGCTTGATTTCAGTCCATAGGCGCAAGTGATCCCAGTGCAGCCGTCCAAGCAGGTTGACTGGACCGTTGGGGAAGCGGTGCAGTTCCTCCAGGGCAAAACGGGCGCCATCCCAGCGACCGAGCATGACCCGACCACCTGAGGCTCCCAGGTCTACGGCGAGAAAATTGGCTGTTGCCGGCATTGCTATTCTCCCTCAGCGCATCTCCTGACCACCGGTGACGTTGATGGCCTGTCCCGTCATGTAACTCGATTGCTCGGAAGCCAGAAACACCAGAACGTTGCCCACATCCTCGTAGGTGCAACCTCGCTTCATGGGCACCTGGTCGATGTATTTCTGGCGCACCTCTTCCTCGCTGATGCCCCAGTTGCGGGCATATTGGCTGTAGAGGGAATCAACCCAAAGGGGTGAATCAAGCAGGTTGCCGGGACAGATGGCATTGGCGCGCACACCATGCTCGGCAAGTTCCAGGCCCAGGCTCTGTGTCAGGCCGATCCCGCCGAACTTGGTCGCGGCGTACGCGGAGTTTTTATAGCTGCCCTTTTTGCCAGATTTGGAGTTAATCTGGATGATCACCCCACTTTTACGAGGGATCATCACCCGGGCTGCGTGCTTCGAGCAGAGGAAGTAACCGAACAGATTGACGTTCATAACAAAACGCCATTTTTCGGCCGGAAACTTTTCGATTGCCTCGGCGATCAACACCCCAGCGTTGGAGACCATGATGTCCAGTCGCCCAAAGGTCTCAACCGTTCGGTCAACCATGGCGGCTACGGCTTCTTCATCGGTCACGTCAACCTTGACGGCCATGGTGCGCCGACCGGTCCCGGCAGCGATAGCCCCGGCGGTTGCTTCTGCGCCTTCGTGGTTCAGATCGGCCACGACCACATGCGCTCCCTCGGTCGCCAGGCGCTGGGCAAGGGAGGCACCCAGGCCCTGGGCGCTGCCTGTGACGATGGCGATCTTGTCCTCAAGTGTACGATTCATTTAGATTCCTCCTGACCTGGTGTGCAGAGGACCGCTGATTTACGCAGGCCTCCGGCGCAGATTTTCGCTGATCTTTTCTTGGATTGATCTGCGGCCACCCTTCGGCTACGCTCAGGACACGTCTGCGTTCATCTTGCGGTTATGTTTTTTTCTTTTCACCGCTGATCATGGCAGCATCTGGCGCAGGAATTCTTCCTCAGCTTCCACCGTCCAGATCCGGCCATCCTTCAACGCCGCGTACACGGAGGGCAGTTTGTCTTTCAACTCAGGCACTGGCGTCAGCGGGAATTCCTTGATCTGCGGGTAGATGACCACCTTGCCGGGGAAGACCTGATCCTTGACCGCCTGCAGGCCATCCTTGGCAGCGCTGAGTGAACCGATGGCGGCTACCGAACGATTGGGAGACAACACACCCGACTCGGCCTGATCCAGCATCAGACGCAGGTCGTCGATGGAGGATGCCGAATGGCCGATGATGCGAACATCCCGCATGAAGATATCGCTCAACTCAAGCGATGCTTCTGTGCCACGAGCCACGCCCGCAAAGATGTTCATGACGCCCTCATCCGCCAGGTAGTTGGCGGCATCGGAAATTACAAAGGGAACCGGGGCCATCACGACGATATCATCGAAACCCTGTTCCTTGAAGGGGGCAATGCCCTCTGCATAGGCTTCCTTTTCCATTGGATTGAGACAGATGAACTCGATGCCCATTTCCTCGGCCTCGCCGCGGAAGCTCTCCTCCAGATCGGCGAGCCGCACGTCGCTGACATCGGTGCAGAGGATGACGCCGGGTCCACCATCAACCTGAATGGCCCGCTGCACGTGCATGCGTCCCATGGGACCACCGGCGCCGACGAACCATGCCCGTCCTCCTGGCCGCAGCGACGATCTCACTGGCATATCGCTGTAGGCAGAGGCGATGTCGGGGTCTTTGCCGCCCACGTAGAGCCAGCGGTTGTAGTGAACCCGCCCGATGTCCACATTCACCGGACGATCCAGGGCCCGGTCCATCACCAATGCGACGGTCCCGAAGTCAGCCAGATGGGGACTGACCGTTTCGATCAGTTCGGCATCACCGCCAAGCAAGATGATGTCATCCACCTGAGCGACCGGTGGATCGCTGAGATCGCTCACTTCTGTCACTGTAACGTCCAGCTCTTCCGCCCGGGCCTTGACCCACTCAGCCAGGTAGTCGGGCACGTTGGTCAGCAACACCCGGGTCGGATGGGACCACTGCTCGAAGCCGGCGCTCAACGAATAGGTGTGCTGCGGATTGGCATGGGACCCGATGATCCAGAGCACGCCATCCGGTTTGATGCTGGTGCGATAGGTCAATCCGTAGGCGGCAGTCACGCAAGCCCATGGCTCTGTAAGGGCACTTTCAGCATAGCCGGTGGTGTCCTTGACGGGAAGCAGATAGTTGCCTTCGTCGCCGTTGAGAATGCGCTGGTCGATCACCGTGTATTCCGACAGGCCACCCTGGATCTCGTAGCCATAGGCGTAACCCACGCCATCCACGAAGATATCAGCCTGGATGGTGAAGCGGTCACCTATCTCGTACTCATCTGCCAGGTTCTCGCCCACGCCGACCACGGTCATGGCGATCTCATGGCCCAACACCACCGGATCAGACGCCATATCCCGGTAGATGCGAGGATGTTCCTCGCCCAGGCGGATCACCTTGATGTCGGAAAAACAAAGCCCGGTAGCATCGTGGCGGACCAACAACTCGTCCGGCCCATGCCGGGGCATGGGGACTTCGATAACCTGGTCGTGATCGCCCAGGTTTTCCAGGCCAGCGCCATACAAGGGCCACACCTGGTTTTTTTGGGCCAACGGTGTCTCGGCAGTCTTAAATTCATTCAGTTTGTCAGTCATATGGTTGTATTCCTTCTTTTCGATAGGCGATTCCCAGGGGTTCCTGTTCCTTCGCCTCTTGTGCATGGCGGATGAAGACATCGGCAATGTCCACCCAGTATCGTCCGACCTCGGTGTGATCCATCCAGTCTCTCATGGGCCGGCCAGTTGAGCCAGCACTTCTGCCGGCGTCATGTCGACCGTCACGCCAGCCTCTATGACCTGTCGTCCCGTCTCGCCCGGTGGCACGGCGTAACCGACCTGGGTATAAAATCCGTTGCGCCCGCGCCTGGCGGGCAGATGTTCCTTTGCCCAGGCGCTTTGATAGCCCAGGCCCGCCACCCGCTGCATCACCGTATGGCCATAGATGAAATAGGCGCCATCGATGAAGGCCTGGCGCACCGGCGCCAGTTCTGGCGCGTCGAAGTCGTCGATCAACTTGTTGCCGTAGCTGTTCATCTCGGTACCCGCGTTGATGGGAAGATCACGGGCTTGAGCCAATTCGACGACTCTGTACAGGTTCTCAACTTTGGTTTTTTTGAGAAGGGGATCGCTGATGTTCCAGTTCCGGTCAGGAACGATATTGAGGGCCACTGCCCCCTTCTCGATCAAAAGATCCAGGTATTCTTCGATAGCCTGTTCACCGGCCGAGGCGCCATCCAACCAGGCTGCGCAGGGCAGCGCCCCACAGGCCTCGATGAACCGGTGAAACTGCTCGATGGTCGGGAAAGCCTCCGGTCCAGGCGGGACGTAGCCCACGCCACCTTGTTTCATCAGTTTCTTGCGAATCGCATTCTGCAAGTCGGGTGCATCGCCATTTTCACCGGCAAGAGCTATGACTTTTTCGCGGCTCAGGTCCAGCTTTTCGGCCCAGAATGCGGCGGGATCGGCAACCGATGCCTGTGCCGCACGAATGTAGGCCACCACCATGTGGCGTTCGGTGGCATTGCCGCCGGGTGTCAGGGGCAGCACATCCTGCTCATAGTCGATGGTTACCGGGTCCAGGTAGGCATTGATGCGTGCTGCCACGCCAAGATTGCGCTGGCGGGCCCGCTGGCGAAAACCGGCTGCGATCGGGGCCGCTTCGGCCGGAATGGCACTCGACACGAATCCGATGCCCATGTGGTAGGCAACGCCCGGCTCACCGGGCGAGTTGATCTCCCGCGTCGCAAACTCTGGCATATAGGCCCGAGTCTCGATCCCGGCGCTGCCTCGCACGCCGATCAGTTCACAGGCGTCCAGAAACTCATCGACACCATCGAGGACATCGAAATCGACGATGCCCATGAGCCCGTAGCCTTCCTGTCTGGCCAGCCAGGCCAGCGCCGAAGGAGAATAGCCGTAGGCATTGTAGGAAAAAAAGGTGTGGCAGTGCATGTTCGCCACGTCACCGGCCGGCGGCACCGGCAGGGTGCCTGCTTCGACCATGCCGGCCAATGCCGCAAGCGCTTGCTGCCGCTTGCCGGGATCAAAGTCGTTCAACTGCTCCATCGGTGAGAGAGATTCGGTTTGCACGATTTCATGCCCCACTGTCGCCGATGACTGCCTGGCCGATGACGGCCTGACGGAAGTGCTCATCAGGCCGGGTATGAATCCGGGCAACGGCCTCTGGTGTCATGAAATTGGGACCACCCAGGGCGTAAGTACCGACCAGAATCCGGGCCGTCTTGACTGCCATCGCTGCGATGTTCAGGACATTCTGGGCGGTGTCGCCCAACACAAAGGTGCCATGGTTCTGAATGTGAATCAGCTTGGGCCGCTCGCCATAGTCGTCTATGTAGGCGTAGATGCGCCGCTGCACCTCCCGGGCCAAAGGAAGACCGGGATCGGTATAGGGAACCAACACCGGAGCCACACCGCAAAGCACGATTTCATCAGGAAAGAGTCGCCCCTGGAAGGCCTGCTCAAAGGCTGTTGAGCAGGTGATCATGTTGATGGCGGAGGCGTGGAAATGTCCCACGAATTCCACACCTGGCAACTCCAGACAGATGGCGTGCAGCCCTGTTTCCGTCGACGGGTGACCAGGTGCTTCAGGATCGACCTTGGCATCGGTCAGGGCAGCCTTAACCTCAGCATCGGTCAGGTCCGGGCCGTCCAGCATCCCCATGGTCTTTTCAAAATCGATCTGGATGAATCCATCCTCATCGATGGTACGCATTTCCCGGCCACTGCCCTTGATCCAAAAGCTCTGGTCGTCGGCACGCGCGGAGGTATTGCCCTCACCCAGAATGGCATAGTCGTTGACAGGGTTACCAATTTCTCGAGTCATTGCCACTAATTGCGACAGGATTTCATTGTTTGACATGTTGGTTGTTTCCCCTCACTTAAGGAAACTTTCGTTGCAGATCCAGGAGGGCGGGGAGACCCCGCCCCTAACTCCCAGTTTGTACCTCGGCTTGCCAGGTTTTCATCTCGGTTACCCGCTTCGGGTTCGTCTGCGCCGTCGCGATGAGCCACTGCCCGCGGCGGCCGCGGGATCAGCGGCAGCCAGGGTTCGTTGTTTGCTGATCCAGGCCATGCAGTTTTCGTCGTGGCCCATGAGAACGTCAGCTGCAAGGATGGCTTGAAGAATCTCGCTTTCCAGCGGATTGGTGATCGCGCAGGTCATGCCCGAGCTGATCGCCATGGCGACGAAACTGGCATTAAGGGCCTTGCGGTTCGGCATGCCAAAGGAGATATTGGAGGCGCCGCAGGTTGTATTGCACCCCAGATCCTCTCGAATCCAGCGAACGATCTCAAACAGTTGCTTGCCAGCGCCAGGGACTGCACCCGCTGGCATGGCAAGGGGATCGACGATGACGTCCTCCCGGGGGATTCCGTAGGACTCTGCCCGCTCCACTATTCTCTTTGCGACGGCAAAGCGTTCCTTCGGGTCGTACGAAATGCCGCTCTCATCGTTGGAAACCGCGATCACGGCCGCGCCATGTTCGGCCACCAGGGGCAGCACCTGCTCCATGCGCTGCTCCTCGCCGGTCACCGAGTTGACGATAGGCTTACCCCAGGCAGCCTCGAGGCCCGCCTTCAAGGCCGACACGACCGATGAGTCGATGCAGATGGGTACATCCACCACTTCCTGCACTACCCGGATAGCCTCAGCCATCACTGCCGGCTCTACCTCATCGGGATTGGCAACACCGATGCCGGCATTGACATCCAAAATATGGGCGCCAGCTTCTACCTGGGCAATCGCGTCCTTTCTTACCCGGCTATAGTCACCGGCTTGCATCTCGGCAGCCAGCCGCTTGCGACCGGTAGGATTGATACGCTCCCCGATGATCACAAAGGGCCGACCAGGACCGATGACAACTGTCTTTTTCGGTGACTTTACAATGGTCTCCATAGTCTCATAGCTCCTTGAATGGATACTGCTGATTGAATGTGACTGTACAGGTGTCATTGCAAGGAGTGTTTTCCTGCGACGAAGCAATTCTCAAGCTGGCAGAATGCGTTCAAGAAACCTGGAGATTGCTTCACCACAAAGCGGTTCGCAATGACAGATCCAATAACCAACTTTTCGAGTAACCGCTCAGGCATAAGGTGCACCCTTCGATACGGCTTGGGCTCCTCCGTCGCCAAGGTCTACTCAGGATGCGCCACTCCTGGTGGCATTTCCTTCGCAACCCATCCGTCGAAAATCACCCTGAGTAGCTACCTTTACGTAATCCTGCCACGGTGGCGCCGTCTTGGGCGAGGCACCTCATATTCCAGGGTGCCGTCCCGCCGTCTTGGCCTGGGCAACAGGCCCGATTCCTCGATGATCTCAGCCACCAGTTCTTCCTGGCGATAGGCCATCACGTGTACGCCCGAAACGCCCTCGATTTCCTTAATCTGCTCGATAATCTCTACACAGATCCTTTTGCCCTCCTGCTTCTTCTTCTTTTTCGGAGTCTTGCGCAAGCGCTCCACGATAGCATCAGGGATCACGATACCAGGCACCTTGGTACGCATGAATTCAGCCGCTCGCTCAGAGCGTAGCGGTCCCACGCCCACCAGGATATACGCCTGTTCGTGCAGGCCCAAACCACGGACCTGCTCCATGAAACGGCAGAAACGGGGAACGTCGAAGCAGTATTGGGTCTGGATGAACTGGGCGCCCGCTTCGATCTTCTTGGCAAGCCGCAAGGCGCGCCAATCGTAAGGGGGCACGAAGGGGTTGGTCGCAGCGCCGATGAAAACAGGCGGAGGGGTCGTCAACTTACGACCGCTCAGAAACCGGCCATTGTCCCGCATGATCTTGGCGGTGCGCAGCAATTGAATCGAGTCGAGATCAAATACCCGTTTGGCTTGCGGCTGGTCACCTGCCGTGACGTCGTCGCCTGTCAGACAGAGCAGATTTCGTACGCCCATCGCTGCCGCACCGAGCAGATCTCCCTGAATAGCAATGCGGTTGCGGTCGCGGCAGGACATCTGGTAGACCGGCTCGTAGCCGGCCCGTGTCAGCAGCGCACAGATAGCCACACTGGACATATGACAGTTGGCGCCGGAGGCATCGGTGGCATTGATGGCGTCACACACCTCCGAGAGAATCATGGCAGCCGCATAGACCTCCTCCGGATCGGCGCTGTCAGGTGGATTAAGTTCTGCGGTCACAGCAAAGCGGCCTGTCCGAAGCACCCGTTCAAGGCGGCCGCCCGATTCAAGGCCTGTGCTGGCATGTTGGTAGGATGTCATGGTTTCACGAACCTTCTGGCGGGCAATCTGAGGGAAGATCGACAACACCGGTCAGCTTGCCCGCTGATCGAATCTCAGGCTCAAGCGTCGTTCCGTGCCATCCCTCAGGCACCTGGCGGTCGACACCGGTGAGCATGTTGACCCAGGCCGAAGTCCCCTCGAGCCGGCGGTTCACCGGCGGCTCGATCCACAACAATTCCTCGCCGTAAATAGACATGCGCAGCGAGCGTTCATAGGCATCGTTCCAGACACAGGCCATCTCCGGCTTGACCTCACAGTGTCCATCGGTGCGCACCCCGCCGCAGGGTCCATTGCGCAGGTTTTTCGGACAGGACATGGGACAGGTCATTCCCGTCGAGTGCAGAATGCACTGGCCGCACATCTGGCAGTCAAAGACCAGGCGTTTCCCCAGTTCCTCCGGCCAACGAAACCAGCGATTGGCACGCTCATAACCCAGTCTTCGGATGAGAGGGTCCAGGCTCCAGAACAACTTTTCCGTCCCCTTGTAGACATGCTCAAGGAAACGGGGCCGATCACGAAGAAATGCACCAAGTGCCATTAGGAAACCATCACCTCTCGAGTTTCAGCTGTAACTTCCGTGTTTCATCACTGCCGCAATAAACGCTTCAACATTCTCCGGCGAAACATCGGACTGCACAATATGAGCCGGTGCGCACATGTAGCCGCCACCATCGCCCAAGACCCTGATCTTTTCAGCCACGTCGGCCTCGATCTCCGCCGCCGTGCCGTTGGGCAATAAATGTTGTTGATCGATGGCGCCCCAGAAAGAGAGCCGGTCGCCCAGTCCTGACTTCAGATCGTGTGCTTCGTGCCCGGGCACGTTTGGCTGCACCGGATTAAACACCTCCAGGCCGATTTCGACAAGATCGTCGAGGATCGGAGCCACCGCGCCATCGGTGTGATACATGATCAACAGATCGGGGTTGCGGGCCTTGAACTCCTGGAAGAGCTCCGCGTAACGAGGCTTGAAAACACGGCGCCACATTCTCGGCGATATCAACATGCCATTCTGGGCGCCGAAATCATCGCCAAACCAGATGCCATCCACACCCAGGTCCACCAGGCTTTTTCCGATACCGATGCTGAATTCCTTAACCCGATCGATCAGCGCCTCGATATAGGGTTCACCCAATGCCATGTCCATCATAAACTTCTCCAGGCCCACCATGTGCCATGACATCTCGAACATGGTCAGCTCCAGGTCGCCGATGATGAAGTAATCATCCCGGTATTTTTCGGTGTAGAGCCTGGCATCGTCGAAGCGCCCATCGGCCAGTGGGTCGGGGAAGGGAAAGCTCTCTACCTCGGCGACCGAAGAGACATCCTTCAGCGGCGCCTCGATTGTCTCCATGTAGAGGGGACCCTGTCGCATCACCATGCCGAATTCGTTGATGATACAACCGTCATCGGTCGTCGGGTGGCTGTAGCCGCGGGGCAGGCTTCCGCCGACCACCACGCAGTCACTGCCCATGGCTGTACGCAGTTCGTTGGCCGAAATGCGGTAGGTTAGATCCTCGAAATAGGAGGTGGTATAGTGGATCGGAATCCCGTAGGTCTCACCGAAACTGTCGGTCAACTGCCGGCACAGATCGAACTGCAAAGGGACGCGGTCCGGGATGCCGGTGCGTTTCAAGGCCGTCAAGACGCGATCACGCGGTTTCATACTCATTGATTTTCTCCAGACCCGGGCAGGCCAGAACTCAAATTAGGGCTTCGTCCCTCGACACGCTTGGGACACGGCTGCGGTTGTGATTTTTTCCTTTCACCGCAGATTTACGCAGACCTGCGGCGCAGAAGGTGTTAAGGACTCAGTCGAGATGAAAAACCTCGGTCAGTTCCAGCATGTTCTCATCGGCATGAGAGCCGCCAAATCCCTCAAAATAGGGTGCCATGAAATCCTGCCACCTGGCGTTAATTTCCTCCCTCGCCATGCCATCGAGAGCGGCCTGAAGGCCTTCGGGCGTCTCACAATACCCGAATAGCAGACCATCATCGCGCAAGAACAAGGAGTAGTTGTGCCAACCCGTTCGCTGCAAGGCGTCCCGCATCTCCGGCCAGACCGCCTCATGGTGTTCCTTGTACTGCTCGATCATATCCTCCTTGACCTTCAGCACAAAACCGACGCGTTTCATTATGATAAGCTCCTCATGATTTTTGTTTGGAAGGCAGGTGGACGGGGGCAAGCCCCGCCCCTACCGTTAACGGGCCGCGGCCTTGGAAAATCGACCGCGACCCGTGACTTGACAGTTGCATCTTTCTGCTTTTCAGAACACTGGTACTTCGGTTCCGAAAACCGACGTGTTACTTGGCTTCGGCCTCGACATTGTCGGCCGTGTAGACGGAGAAGGGTCCCATCAGCACCCGCAGACCGGCGTCCCGGGTCGGGTCCTTCTCGATGGTGTAGGTGCCCATGCGGCCAGCTTCGAAGCGCTCACCCACCTTGCCCTCGATGGCACCTGTCGCCAGAAGATAGCTGGTGTAGTAGGTCAGGTATCCCAGATCGATGAAGCTCCAGAGTGCAAACTCCGGTGCACAGCCGTTCAGGGTATAGCTCACCATCTCGGCCGGCAAGCCCAGTCCGCTCACCTTGACATCGTCGCACAGCCCCTCATCCTGCATTGCCTTGGCGGCGGAAGCGATGCCCACCGTCGTCGGCGCCATGATCAGGCCCATGTCGGGATATTTGTCCACCAGCGCCAACGCCTGGTTGTAGCTGTCTTCCGACTGGTCGTTGCCGTAGACAATGTCCACCAACTCCAGGCTGGCATAGGTGTCGTCGGTGGCCAGCACATCCTCCAAAGCGGCGATCCAGGCGTTCTGGTTGGCGGCATCGGGGGAAGCGGAGAGCACAGCGAACTTGCCGCCGTCATCGCCCAGGATGCTCAGGGCCATGTCGGCCATCACCTTGCCGGTCTCGTCGAAGTCCACCTGGGCGATGAACACCTGCTCACCCTCGGCCGACGGGATCGGCGAGTCCCAGGTCACCACCGTGGTGCCTGCTTCCAGCGCTGCCTGGGCCGCCGGGGCGATCTGGTCGCCTGCGTTGTTGGAGAGCATGATTGCATCCTGCCCCTGAGTGGTGGCAGTGGTCACGATCTCGATCTGGCCGGCGACGCTGTTCTCAGGTGTCGGTCCCAGGAACTGAAGCTCGCCTGTATTGCCCAACTCCTTGTGAGCTTCCTGGGCGCCATTGTTGGCCTGGTCGAAGACCAGAATACCCAGGAATTTGGGCAGTAGCACCATGTTGACTTCCTGCCCAGGCGTGGCCATCACGGGTCCGCTGGCGCCGACCTCCTGAGGACCAGCCTCGGCCTCGACATTGTCGGCCGTGTAGACGGAGAAGGGTCCCATCAGCACCCGAAGACCGGCGTCCCGGGTCGGGTCCTTCTCGATGGTGTAGGTGCCCATACGACCGGCGCTGAAGGTTTCCCCTTCCGCACCCTCGATGGCACCTGTCGCCAGAAGATAGCTGGTGTAGTAGGTCAGGTATCCCAGATCGATGAAGCTCCAGAGTGCAAACTCCGGTGCACAGCCGTTCAGGGTGTAGCTCACCATCTCGGCCGGCAAGCCCAGTCCGCTCACCTTGACATCGTCGCACAGCCCCTCATCCTGCATTGCCTTGGCGGCGGAAGCGATGCCCACCGTCGTCGGCGCCATGATCAGGCCCATGTCGGGATATTTGTCCACCAGCGCCAACGCCTGGTTGTAGCTGTCTTCCGACTGGTCGTTGCCGTAGACAATGTCCACCAACTCCAGGCTGGCATAGGTGTCGTCGGTGGCCAGCACATCCTCCAAAGCGGCGATCCAGGCGTTCTGGTTGGCGGCATCGGGGGAAGCGGAGAGCACAGCGAACTTGCCGCCGTCATCGCCCAGGATGCTCAGGGCCATGTCGGCCATCACCTTGCCGGTCTCGTCGAAGTCCACCTGGGCGATGAACACCTGCTCACCCTCGGCCGACGGGATCGGCGAGTCCCAGGTCACCACCGTGGTGCCTGCTTCCAGCGCTGCCTGGGCCGCCGGAGCGATCTGGTCGCCTGCGTTGTTGGAGAGCATGATTGCATCCTGCCCCTGAGTGGTGGCAGTAGTCACGATCTCGATCTGGCCGGCGACACTGTTCTCAGGCGTCGGTCCCAGGAACTGGAGCTCGCCTGTATTGCCCAACTCCTTGTGAGCTTCCTGGGCGCCATCATTGGCCTGGTCGAAGACCAGAATACCCAGGAATTTGGGCAGTAGCACCATGTTGACCGTCTCACCAGGAGTGGCTTCGACGACCCCTTCGGATACCGCGGGTTTCGTTTCGGGCTCGGCCGGTGTCTCCGGCTGGGTTTCGGCAGGAGCGACTGGCTCCGGTTCCGGGACTGGTGCGACCTGCCCTCCACAAGCGGCAAGCAACATGCTCAAAATAATCAGTAGCGCAACCATGCGCCAGGCATACGTCTTCATACTTGACATCCTCCTTATTGGAATGTACGAACTGCTTTGAATTGTCCACTATCAATTGTCGCATGTCAATGGTCAACAGCTGATGCAATGATGGTAACATCTTCTGCTGTCATTGACAATTGGCGATTGACAATCAACCATTAGCCATTGCGCTACGCCTGCCGGGCGAAGCGGCGTCGATCGCGGTATTCGCGTACTGCTCCAACGGTGTTGGGTATCAGAACAGACAGGATCAACAGAATACCGATAACACCGGTCTGAATATGACCGGTCATGTTGGCAAGGGACATGCCATTGCGCAAACTCAACACGATGAGAATCGACAGCAGGACGCCCCACAGAGTGCCCGAGCCGCCGAAGATACTGACACCACCCAGCAATACCATGGTGATGATATCCAACTCGAAGCCGGTCGCCAGGTCGCCCCGCACGGCACCAAGGCGGGCCGCGTATAGCAGCCCGGCCAAGGCAGCGACGGCGCCCGCGGCTGCAAACAGGATCATCTTGACCCGATCGACCTTTACGCCGGAATAGCGGGCCACATCTTTGCTGTTTCCAATTACATAGACGTAGCGACCGAAGCCTGAGTAATGCAACAAAATGATCGAAATCACCAACAGAACGAAGAATATGATCAGCGACAGAGGGAGGTTTCCGATCAAGGGCTGCTGACCCAGCCTGTCAAACCAGGCCGGGAAGTCCCCGATGGAACGGTCTTCAAGCAAAATGCGGGCCCCACCGCGAAACATGATCAGCGTTGCCAGCGTGACCACCAGCGAAGGCAGGCCCACTTTTGCGATCCAAAAACCGTTGAAGGCTCCACCTATGGCACCGATCAGGATGCCTGCCAGAAAGGCCAGGGAAATGGGAACACCCTGATGATAGAGCCAGGCCATCACACAGGCTGCCAGCCCCATCATCGAGGCTACTGATAGATCGATTTCGGCGTTGATAATGATAAAAGTCATTGCCAAAGCGACGATGATCTTTTCAATCGAGAGAAAAAAGAGGTTGATCAAGTTGTTGGAAGTGAGAAAAACAGGGGAGAGTGTGCTGTTGATGGCGATGATCACCAGAAGCACCAGCAGCAAAAACCCCTCCCAGCTCTTCAGACGGTTCCAGATGCGATGGAGAAGGCTGTTATTATGCATAGCTGCCCTCCTGTCCCTCGGAGCCATCTCCGTCCGAGCCGAGTTCCAACTCGCTCTGGGACCAGAAGCTCTGAATTCGATTCATGATGACGGCATCGGTTGCCACTGCCAGCAGGATCAAGAGACCCAACAGGAAATCCCGCCAGAACTCACTGATCTCCAGCCAACGAATGAGGCTGTTTTCCAGGAGATCGATCAGGATCGCACCAAACATTGCCCCGATCATGGACCCGGCCCCGCCGAAGATGTTGACGCCACCGACGACCGCAGCAGCTACCGATTGCAGCTCAATGCCCAGTCCTGCCACGACTGTGATATTGCCAAATCGGGCCAGATACATGAACCCCGCCAGACCGGAGAGGGCGCCGCACAGCACAAAGGCGATAAAGACGATGCGTTTGGAAGGGAAGCCAGCCATCCTGGCTGCCTCAGGATTGGAGCCAATGGCATAGAGCCGGCGCCCGTAGGGCAGAAACATGAGAACGAACTGGAAAATGATCACCACCAGAAGGGCCATCCCAAACATCAACCGGATGTCCAGGTCGCCGAAACTGACGATATTTGCACGCGGAAGATCGAGGATCCACTGGGGAAGGTCCGCTGTCAGCACGGTTTGCGCATCGGAGAATTCAACCAGCATTGTCCGATAGATGGCAAGAGTGCCCAGCGTGACAATGATGGCCGGCACCCCGCCATAGGCCACCAGCACGCCATTTACAGCTCCCATCAGGCCTCCTACCCCGACTGCCATCAGCACCGCCACAATGGGTGAGATGTCGTTGTTACCGGCAAGCTGTTGCCCGACAAAATAAGCTGTGAAGCCAACGATCGATCCGACGGACAGATCGATATTGCGGGTGAGAATCACCAGGACCTGGCCGACAGTCACGACGGTGATGATTGCCACGCTGGTGGAGATGCGATTGAAGAAACGAGGACTGATATAATTCTCAATCTGGGTGCTGAAAAAGAGAAGAACCATCAAAATCAGGAACAGCAAAACCAGGATCCGAAGCTGTTCGGGACGGAGAGTGCGTCTGATTGCGTTCATTGGGCGAGCTCCATAGCCAGGTCGTGTTGCCCCATGGCTGCCGTCATCACTGCTTCCTGAGTTGCCTCCGCGCGGGGGAAAACGGCCATCTGCCTGCCCTCGCGCATGACCAGCACACGATCGCTCATCGCCAGCACCTCGGGTAGATCGGATGAAATGAGAATGATCCCTAATCCTTCGGCTGCAAGATCGTTGATGATATGATGGACTTCAACCTTGGCGCCCACGTCGATGCCCCGGGTGGGCTCATCCAGGATCAACAGTTTCGGGTGGGCGTTTAGCCACTTGCTGAGCATTACCTTTTGTTGATTGCCACCGGAAAGCTTTTCAACCTCGGCCATAACCGATGGGGAGCGAATTGTCAGGCGGTCCCGGTATTCCTCCGCCGTTTCCTGTTCCTGCCCTTGTTTGATCAGCCCAAACTTACCCAGATACCGTTTGAGCATCGGCAGGGAGATGTTCGAGGTGATCGTCATGGGCATGATCAGCCCCAATTGCCGGCGGTCCTCCGTCATGTAGGCAATGCCGATGTCCAGGGCTTGCTCCGGCGACTCGATCTCAACCGCTTGCTCTTCAAAGGTGATCGTTCCCGAATCGGCCGGTTCGATGCCGAAGAGCGCCAGGGCCACGTCGGTACGCCGGGATCCGACCAGTCCGGAAAAGCCCAACACCTCGCCCTGGAATATATCGAAGTTGATATCGCGGAATACCCCCTCCTTGCCCAGATTCCTGACCGACATCAGGAGATCACCCTGTTCGGTCTCGCTCTTGGCGAAAAAGCCCTCGACCTCCCGGCCTACCATATCCTTGATAACCTGATCTGTGGTCACCTCATCGCGCGGGTAGGATGAGACCAGTTTCCCGTCTCGAAGAACGGTCACCCGATCCGCGATGGTGAAGACCTCATGCAAGCGATGGCCGATGAAGAGGATGGCAACCCCCTGTCTACGCAGCGAGTTAACCAGCTCGAACAGTTGGTCTACCTCGTGGGCAGAAAGGGAGGCCGTAGGCTCGTCCATGATCAGGATCCGCACATCCAGGGAGATGGCCTTTGCGATCTCTACCGCTTGTTGAGCCGCCAGCGTCAGACCACGAGCAGGCATGCGCACATCCAGCTTTACATCCAACTCAGCCAGGATGGCTTCGGCATCGTCGTACATCTTTCCCCAGCGCACGACAGGACCACGATCCTGGTGGCTGATAAAGATGTTTTCGGCCACGTTCAGATCAGGATAGACCATTGGTTCCTGATAGATAGCTGCGATGCCATGGGCCTGCGCCTGCTGCGAGTTATGGATATGCACCGGTTGGTCGTCCAAAAGGATTTCACCCTGATCAGGCCGGTAAATGCCGGTCATGACCTTGATCAAGGTCGACTTACCCGCGCCATTCTCGCCAATGAGAGCGTGCACTTCGCCCGGATAGACCAGAAGCGAAACATCATCCAGCGCTTGAGTAGCGTCAAAGCGCTTGGAGATGTGCTGCATCTCCAAGATAGGAATCTTATCTGGGGATCCAGGCATTTGTCACCTCCTGCTTTCCTTTATACCTGCACGACATCCACGCCGTGCAAACGTAATTGCTGCACAATCTGCTTGGGGGCACCGACATCGGTGATCACCCTATCAATCCTGTCGAGATCAGCAAAGGTGGAGGCCGCCACCTGGCCCCACTTGCGAGAA
Source organism: Chloroflexota bacterium (assembly GCA_034717495.1). Lineage (NCBI taxonomy): Bacteria > Bacillati > Chloroflexota > Chloroflexota bacterium. Next base: position 59,091 of record JAYELL010000103.1, read on the forward strand.
TCGACCACAGCCACCACTTGCTGGCAACACTCGATCAGCCTTCTCTTGGTCCTGACTTCCTCCAGATTGACGTCGGTCAGGCCCTCGTCGATCGTGATGCCACGGGCGCCGAAGAAGCCGATCCGAACGTGAATATCCTCAAGCAGATCGCATTGGGACCGTCCGACCAGGGAAATTGAATCACGGCGCAAGTGTCCACCAGGAACGATGACATGAATGTGAGGCGTCCGCAGCAGCCACAGAGCTGCCTTCAAACTATTGGTGACCACCGTCAACTCGCTGAGTTGTTCGATGTGGGGAATGATGGCCAGTGCCGTGGTGCTGGCATCGAGGGCGATGGTGTCACCATCCCGGACCAGCTGAGCGGCCGTCCGGGCAATTCGGGCCTTGTTCTCGGCGTTTTGCTGTTGCCTGATATCAAAAGAGAGCTCGGGAAGAACGTGGGTAGCCAGAGCGCCGCCGCGGGTTCGCAACAATAAACCCTGTGCGTTCAACGCCGCGAGATCGGTCCGAATGGTGACTTCTGATACGTCAAATCGAAGGCTCAACTCGGCCACGGAAAGTTGCCCGGCTTGCGCCAGCGCAGCGAGGATGCTTTGCCTTCGTTCGGCCAGTCGGTGCTCTTTGCCCAAGAGACATCCCTTTGTAGCTTTCGGAATCAGTTAAAAATTACATATTTCGGAAGAAATCGAAAGTATTATATAGTAAAGAATTTCGCTTGTCAAAGTGCAGATTTCGCGACCCGAGGCTACTGATACACACCGTGCTTTTTTACGGCGGCGATGAAAGCCTCGACGTTCTCCATCGAGGTGTCGGCCTGCACAATGTGAGCCGGTGCGCACATATAGCCGCCACCCTTTCCCAGAACCCTTATCTTCTCGGCCACATCGGTTTCGATATCTTCGGGGACGCCGTTTGGCAGCAAATGTTGCTGGTCAATCGCGCCCCAGAAAGAGAGACTATCACCGTACTTGCCCTTAAGATCCTCCGGTTCGTGGCCCGGCACATTGGGCTGAACCGGGTTGAAGACTTCCAGGCCAACTTCAATCCAATCTCCCAGGATGGGGGCAACTGCACCATCGCAATGCTGCATAATAACCACGTCCGGGTTGATTGCCCTCAGTTCGGCGTAGATTTCGCGATAGGATTCTTTGAAGTATTTCCGCCACATTTTGGGTGAGATCAGCATCCCGCTTTGCCCGCCGAAATCGTCGCCGGCCCAAACTCCATCCACCCCCATCGAGACCAGTTTATTGCCGATAGCCAGCGAGAAATCCTTGGTCTTTTGGATCAGTGGCTCTATGTAAGGTTTCTCCAGCGCCATATCGATCAACAATTTCTCCATGCCGACTGACAGATGCATCATGTCGAACGTGGTCAATTCCATATCACCGATGATGAAGTACTCGTCCTTGTACTTCTCGATGTACATTTTTGCGTCGTCGAACCGGCCTTCTGCCAGCGGATCAGGAAACTCGAATTCCTCCACGTCCGCTGGGGTCTCAAAATGGGACATAGGGGGAGGGGAAACGACTTCCACATAGATGGGCCCCTGGCGCAACTTCATGTTGAACTCATTGATGAGATAGCCATCTTCATCCACAGGATGCTCGTAACCCCGGGGCAGGCTGGCGCCGACCATCACACAGTCGCTGCCCATCGCCACGCGAAGTTCGTTGGCCGATAAGCGATATGTCACGTCTTCGTAGTAGGCGGCGGTATAGTGAACGGGGATATCATATTTCTCACCGAATTTCTCCAGCAATGAGCGGCACAGGTCGAATTGGAGCGGCACCCGATCGGAGGTCCCGGTTCGGCGCAGGGCTGTCAGTACGCGTTCTCTTGAGTTCATTGCTAATTCTCCTGACCTGGACAAGCCAGAGGAACGCTGATTACGCAGACCTCCGGCGCAGATCATCGCTGATCTTTTCTGATATCTGATCAGCGTTTATCTGCGTTGATCCTTCGGCTGCGCTCAGGACAGGTCTGCGGTTATGATTTTTCTCTGATTTCTCCGCAGATTCTCTCTGATCTTGTTTGGATTGATCTGCGTCCACCCTTCGGCTACGCTCAGGACACGTCTGCGTCATCTGCGGTTATGTTATGTTCTTTTCACCGCTGATTTACGCAGACCTTCGGCGCAGAGGTCGCTGATCATTTATTAAATCAGTGAACTTGAAAGAGTAATCTTCCAGCTTGATTATCTTGTTCAATCAGCGCGGCGTTGCATCAGGCAAACCGCCGTCAACCGGGATCGTAGCGCCGGTTGTTGGCGTCTGATGCGTTACGAAAAACAGCACCGCATTGGCAACGTGCCTGGCCGTGACTTTCGCTTTGAGCAGGTTGCGACTGTGGTAATATTCTTCCAGTCCCTTTTCGTCCAGCCCTCTGGCTTTCATCCGGTCGGGACCCACTTCGGCCCATAAGCCTGATTTGTACTGCCCATCGGAAAAGATGGCATCCGGTGCAACCATGTTGACCCGGATTGCGAATGGGGCCAGTTCGAGGCTGGCGATTCGAGCCAACTGGTGGCTGGCAGCCTTGGTGGCGCTGTAGGCGCCAAAATTGGCACCCGGTGCAAAAACGTTCTTGGTGGAGATAAGAACAATATCGCCGCCTGTCCCTTGAAGCGTCAAAAGCCGGCCCGCCTCAGAAATCGTGAGCAAGGTTCCCTCCACATTCACCCGTTCGACTCTCTGAAAAGCGGCCAGGTCCATTTCCACCAACGGTGAAACCAGGGCAATGCCGGCATTGACGATGACAATGTCAACGCCGCCCCACGCCTCGATGACGCGCTGGAAACCCCGGGCGACAGAGTCCTGATCGGTGACATCGAGCGGAACGCCCAGAATGCGATCCTGCACTCTTTCGGCGAATTCCTGCACAAGGTTGTCGAGCCGCTCGCCAGGCAGGTCGGTTGCGGCGACATAACAGCCCTGGTCCAATAGCCCGCGGCAGATTCCGTGACCTATCGCGCCCGCAGCGCCCGTTACCAGTGCTACTTTGTTGCGCAGTGGGCCGCCAGCTTCAGTCGGCTCTTCACTAACATAAAGCAGGCCCAGGTCCCGCAGACAGATTACCTGCGGTTTTGCGCCTTGTTGGGCGACATACTGTTCGAAGGCGGTGTCCAACTCTTCCCGGAGCGTTGTCGCTGATTCAATGTTTCCAGGTATGTCCAGATAGAGCGGCGGGGTATCCAGTCCTTCAATTTCGGGGGGAGGTCGTTGCCCGGCCCTATCGGGAGAGGAGGCAAAAACAACGGCCTCCTTGCCTGCCAGCCCTTTCAAAATGACAGGGTCGTAGGGCATGTCGGCATTGCCAGTCGGATTGGCCAACAGTCCTCGAATCGCGGGAGCTACCCAGGCCAGTTCAGCTATGGACGAATCAGCTGTTTCTTGCATTTCCATTGACTAGTTTCCTCTCACCGAATCGAGCATGAAAAGCGCGTTTTCGGCCGGCGCTTTTCCATCGAATACTGCGCTGCCCGAGACCACAATATCGGGCCCCATACGGGACACCTGGGCCACGTTGTCACGGGTAATGCCCCCATCGACGGCGATCAGGATATCTTTGCCGGCGTTGCGGGTCATTTGCCTGGCATTTGCTATCTTTCCTTCGGTAGAGGGGATGAACTTTTGCCCGCTCCACCCCGGGTTGACCGCCAGGAGCATGATCAGCTCGATCTCGTCCATAAGAGGGTCGAGAGCTTCCAGAGGCGTGCCGGGGTTCAGCGCAACACCCCGCACAATTCTGCCGCCGGGTTCTCTGACGCTGGTCATTTTGCCCAGGGCTTGCAAAACGCGATGGGGGTGAATGGTTGATTCTACCTGGATAGTAACGATGTCGGCTCCCGCCTTGACATAACTTTCGAGACTATCAAGGGGATTTTGGATCATCAGATGCGCATCCAGCAGCATAGATGATCTATTCATGGCTTTGATGAGCGGCGGCCCCACGGTCAGGCCCGGGCAAAAATTCCCGTCCATTACGTCTACGTGGAGCAGTCCAACACCAGCCTGTTCAATAGCAGCCAGTTCGCTGCCAAGGTTGAGCAAGTCCGCCGTGAGCATCCCCACACTAACGGTGGGGATGAGCTCACGCAGCCGATCCATGGTGTTTCGTTCAGGCATCGTTTTCTTCGCTTCTCAGGGTCTCATACAGTTCCAGAGCCTCGGCCGGTTTCATGTTTTCGTGGACGACTTTCCCAACAGCCGTAAGCATAGCTTTGGGGGTATCGCTCTGGAAGATATTTCGTCCCATATCCACGCCGGCGGCCCCTTGTTGAATGGCGTTATAGGCCATTGTCAGGGCATCCAACTCCGGAATTTTCTTGCCGCCGGCCATCACAATCGGCACAGGGCAGGAGGCCGTAATCGTCTCAAAGCCCTCTTCGACAAAATAGGTCTTGACGAAATGAGCGCCCAGTTCGGCACAGATGCGACAGGCCAGCCGGAAATATTGGGCGTCCCGGACCATATCCCTGCCCACGGCCGTCACCGCCATTACAGGGATACCGTAACGCAGCCCCATGTCCACCAGTCGGGTCATGTTGTAGACAGAACGGGTTTCAAATTCGCCACCGATAAAGACCTGAATGGCCACAGCCGAGACATTCATTCGAATAGCGTCTTCCATATCGACGGCGATTTCTTCGTTGGACAGTTCTTTTAGAATACTCGGTCCGCCGCTGGCCCGCATGACAATCGGCTTGGAAATGGAGGCCGGAATTGTCGTGCGCAAGATGCCGCGCGTCAGCATCAATGCATCGGCATAGGGCGCCAACGGGACGATATTCAGGTCTATCCGTTCAAGCCCCGTGGTAGGACCCTGAAAGTAGCCATGATCAATCGCCAACATCACAGTTCGGCCTGTATCCGGGTTGAATATTCGGGCAAGCCGGTTCTGCATCCCCCAACCGAGCGCTGCGCTTCCCTTCAGGAAGAAGCCGGGCGTTTCCATCGGGACATCTTCGTAGAATTTCTTTTCCTTCTTTGATACATCTTGCTCTGGCATGGTTTTTCTCCTTGGTTGAGATATGGGAGTTGGTTACACGAGATTTCATCGGATTTGAGTAATTCATACCATACAGTGGAGAAGTAGACAAGTACACAAGTAGACAAGTAGGAAGTAGACAAGTAGGAAGTAGACAAGTAGACAAGTACACAAGTAGGAAGTAGACAAGTAAATAAGTAGACAAGTAGACAAGTACACAAGTAGGAAGTAGACAAGTAGGAAGTAGACAAGTTAGCCGATGCGCCACGGCCTGGCTCTTCCTTGGTTCCTCGTTTACCTGTCTACTTGTTTCCCCATCAGCCTGAGCAAACAACTGTAAGCCTGGTCCCACTCAGCTTGATTGGCCGGTGCAAAGGTGAGCAGGTCAAAAGAGCGCTGCACCAGTTGCCGCCCTTCGGCCACCGAAGCAATATGGCCCAAGGCCATCATTTGCATCAAAAGATTGCCGGCAGCGGTGGCCTCGATGGGGCCGGTGATGACCGGGCGATCGGTAGCATTAGCCGTGAACTGGGACAACAGTTGGTTTTGCGTGCCGCCGCCCACAATGTGCAGAATCTCCAGGCGACGCTCGATAACTTCTTCAATTCGTTCCAGCACCCAGCGATATTTCAGGGCAATGCCTTCCAGGGCGCAGCGAACGATTTCCCCCTTGCTTTCCGGGACAGATTGGCCG
>JAYELL010000104.1 GCA_034717495.1 Chloroflexota bacterium
GGAGTCTACTTCCGCTTCCGCCGACTTCGACCGGCCGTCGACAACATCCGGTCCACCGGTGAAAACTTGTTGTGCTGCACCTGGACGTGGGACTGCGCCAGGTGCAGATACATTTGCGTCACATCCAAACTGGTGTGACCGAGCATCAGTTTCAGCGTCATCACATCGCCTCCATTCATCAGGTACCGCACAGCAAAGGTGTGTCTGAAAAGATGAGCGTGCAGGCGTGGCACGCCGGCAGCCTTTCCCAGCCGTCTCAACGCTTGCGCCAGGCCAGAATATGTCAGCGAGACAGAATCCACCGATAAGAAAAGTGATGCTATCGTCGAATTCGCTGGTTCGGGCCGATACACGTGGAAGTAACGAAGCAACGCCTTCCTGGTCGCGCCTCCAAACGGTACGATACGCTCCTTATCCCCCTTTCCGATGACCTTGACATAGCCTTCCTCAAGGTGCATGTTCTCCAACGTGACCCCACATAACTCAGAAGCTCGAATACCCGTGTCAAGAAGCAACAGGACAATGGCGCGCATTCGCGCACCCAGGAAGGTGGCAGGATTAATCGCTTCGACGACACACCGTATTTCCTTCTCTGATAGAATCTCTATCATCGTCTTCGGTAACTTCGGTGGCTTCAACCGTTCGAAGGGGCTGGTTTCTACGTAGTCCTCTTCTTGCAGCCAGTTCCCGAAGGCTTTGAGCGTTCGCACATAAGCGTGGATGCTGTGAGGTGACAGACCACCTTCCTTAACCGGTCGCATATGGTGATCTTCATAGCGCGTAGTCCTGCCTTGCAGGTGCGCAATAAGGGATCTTGCCTCGTCGAGTGTCAGGTCCTCCAACGTAGCCGCCTGGCCATTACACACAAAATCGGTAAAACGCGCCAGATGGGCTTGATACCAATCCAGGGTCTTCTTACTCCTCCCCTCGATTTGCTTAGACACAATGTAGAGATCAATCAACACCGAAAGGGGAATTTCCGCTCTTCGTTGTCCCGATTTGTCGGCCACCATGGTAGTTCCTCCCGGCCCGAATCTGGGCCTACTTGAAAAAAGAGTCAGTGTATCATGGCAGAAAACCGTCAATGTGTCGGAATTGAAAAAGCGACACACTGCACCAGAGTCAGTGTGTCGCAATCGGGCGATTATGTAACTTAGTGACCCACCAGGGACTCGAACCCCGAACCTACTGATTAAGAGTCAGCTGCTCTGCCAAATTGAGCTAGTGGGCCAGACTGCCTGCATTATATCTCAGCCACCATGGATGTCAAATGGCAAATAGTATCCGTTCACCCGCTCAACTTTGCTCTCCTGCAACTCGATCTACTATGCCCCCTATCACTCGACAATAAACGTTTTTTGTAAGCCCTTGACAAAACGCCAGACCTGTGTTATGATAAGTTCATCTTTACTACGCGAAGGTACCAACACTGGCTGACTAAGCACCAAGGATGACTACAATGAACCCAGCAGACCAGCCAACACTATTCCCATCGCCTGGAAGACCAGGCGCCAAAACCGCCCCGGTAGCAACGCTCTCACCCCTGAGCTCCCGCTCTTCTCTCGCGTCCGCCGCCAGCGCGTTCCATAACCACATGCTACGGCAAGGCTTCTCGGAAAACACCGTCAAAGCGTTCTCCGGTGACCTGCGCCTGCTCATGAAATACATCCCGCCAAACTCCAATATCAGCCGTATCTCCACCCATGACCTGGAGAACTTCCTGACCTGGATGCTGACAGAGCGGGGCAAACCCTGCAGCCCCAAGACCTACGCCCGTCGCCTGACAACGCTTAAGGTCTTCTTTAAATGGCTGTACGATAGCAATATCATCGCCAATGACCCGGCAGCTCCCATTGCCCACCAGCCCGCACGTACCCCCCTGCCTACCATCCTCTACGATGACGAGGTAGAACGGCTGCTGCGCTATACCAGAGACCTGCTCTGGGATCGAAAGCCAGACGCCAGGCCCTATCTGCTCGTAAGCCTGATTCTGCAAACCGCCATAAAAAAGAGCGAATGCATGAATATCGAGCTCGAGCACATAGACGTCAGCAATCCCCGCGCACCGGTGCTCTATATTCGCTATGCGAACGCCCGCATGCGGCACAAGGAACGAAAGCTAGCGCTCTCGCCCCAATTCCCGCCTATCATGCGCCAGTACATCCAGCAATATAAACCCCAGGAACACCTGTTTGAATGCACAGCACGTAACCTGGAATATGTACTGGCTGATGCCGGCGACGTGGCGGGGATCGAACACAAGTCGGTTTCCTTCGAAACCCTGCGCTGGACATCCGCTGTACGCGATTATCGCACCGGCCTGTCACCGGATCAGTTGCGGCAAAAACTGGGGCTCTCGAAGATCAGCTGGCGCGAAACCAGCCAGAAGATTCGCCGGCTTTCATCGCCAGCCATCTAGCCCTCACCGAAAGGTTACCCGGCTTCAAACAAGTCCGCCCTTGGGGAGTCTTCCCCGTCCAATAATCTGTCTCCAATCAATGGCTCAAAACGTGGAGAACGACGACGGGCCGCCTCACATCGAGGTGGCCCGCACGCGTCCAATCCATCGGGCAGACATGCAAAATAACCGGGGTTCTATTCCTATCCTGCAAACGGCTGGCGTAACTGCTCAAGCAGTCTCAGTTTTTCCACAGATTTCGCCGATTGACACAGATTCAAACAAAACAATCTGGGCAATCTGTGGTTGATCTGAGCGCAAACAAGTCATTTTCCCGCCGAGCCTGAGTAGTAACCGGCCGGGTTTCTAAATCCCCACATTTCAGGAAACGATTGAACAGACCCCACCTTGCACAAAACACTGTTGACAATTGACCATTGACAATCAACTGTTGACCATTAACGCGGTCCCCTGCGCCAGCCCCAGCGCAACCAAAGGCGTCGCAAGGCAGGGTCCAGCCGACGCCAAACCTGGCGCGCTTCCGCCTCAGCCTCGCCACTCACCGGGCCGTATTGTGCAGTCTCGAAATCAGTTATGAAGTGCTTGATCCCCTGAGACGCCCTGTCAGCCTGAGGATCCGAGAGCGAGTCGACCTGAATGGAAAGGCCCTGGCCAAATTCACTGGGGGTTTCGCCAACCCCGGCCGGTCTGCCCAGGCGCCCACCCCAGCGTCCCAACTGTTCATACATACCCTCTAACCCTGGTTCAGGGCGGCGACGCCAGAATACCCAGAGCAGTAGCGCCGCCAAACCTACCAGAAGCACCACTACGATCCTGCGCACCCGCCGGCGCAGGATCTCATCCTCATGGAAAGTCTGAAGATCAACAGCCAACTGCTCGGCACTGGCCATCCGGGTACCAGCATCCCCAGGTACCGCCTGCCTCACGAAAGTAGCACGAGACGCGGTCGGTTCGAAAGGCACCCAACCCACACCAGGGAAGTAGAGTTCTGCCCAGGAATGAGCATCGTCCTCGTGCACGAGAAAGGCGCGCGCTTCCGGATCGAAATCGCCGGTGGCGTAACCTACAGCCAGGCGCGCTGGAATCCCCAGGCTGCGGGCCAGAACCACCATGGAAGACGCGTAATAATCGCAATAGCCCGCCTGCTGGTCGAAAAGAAAGAAATCAACTACATCCCGTCCCGGAGGCGGCGGTGCAACGTCCAGATCGTAGCGATAACCTCGTAGATATTCCTCCAAAATAAGAGCCTGATCAAAAGAGGTCTCTGCATCACCAGCCACCTCCTGGGCCAGCAAACGCACTCGATCCGGTATCTCCGGCAGTTCCAGATAACTGTCTCTCAGGTAGGACAGGTAATCGGTGCCCGCCGCGCGCAACGCAGCCTCATCCGCCGCCGGCACCATCGAGATTACATCGTACCGGCGGCCATCAGTTATCAGTGCTACCAGATCATCGAATGGCGCATCCGAACCACGGCGCACATAGCTCTCGTAAGGCCTGTTTGGCGCCAACGCTTCTCCAGCCGCATACAACGCTCGATCCCCCCCCCGCTCAAGGGTGATCATCTGCCTGAGTGTTTGCCTGAAAACCCCATCCTGCTCTGCCCATGGCTCGCCTGCTGCATGGCGACTCTCCTCGATCGGGCTGTTGCTCCAACCTCGACCGTCATAGGTATCGTTGGTCATTGCCCGCCAGTAATGTCTGGCCGCGGCAGGCGGTTCCTCCCATGGCGGCAACACCGCGAGCTGGCCGGTGCTGACCCGCATTACCAGAATTTCGCTTAACTCAGGGCCGCTGCCCAGCAGAAAGGAACGGGGCAAAGACCCGGATCCACCGCCACGGGCCAGAAGAGAACGAGGCGATCGCTGCAAACCTGGAAATAGCTGCCGTCCCTGTTCCTCCAGATCAGACGTCGGTTCACTCACAACGCCAGCGAACCAACTGGCGGTCGGCCTGACAACCAGGCGGGGCATCAGGGAGGAGGCGCCGAAAACCAATATCCCCAACCCGATCGCGGTAAACAGAATGTCCAGCCTGACGTCCCGGGAGTAATCCATGTCGAGTCGCTGCCACCGCGTTTCCCGCGCCCGACGTTCCATCAATACCTGTACCACGACCGCAGTGCCAAGGAAAAGGGGCAGAAAAATCCGTCCCTCCCAATAGAAATAGGCATTCAATACGATGATTGCCCCAGCCGGCAGCAGCGCCAGCAAGGTCCGCTGATGTCTGAAATACCACCAGCCCGCCCAGGAACCGGCCAACCACACCGCCAGGCAAACCAGCCACCGAAACACCGAATCATCCTGAGCGGCTCCCGCCCCCGTGGCGTCCTGTCCCCACTGCCAGAGCCGTACCGCCGCCTCTTGAATTGCCAACCCGGAATGAGCCAGCGGCCTCAGATACCATCGCACTTCCTCGGCCACCTGGGGCGCCTGCCGCCACCATACCAGCAAGGTAACAACCAGTAGTCCGGTGGCGAAGAGCAGGATCCCCGCGACCACGCCCGGCAGGTACCGTCGCCATCCAGAACCGCTCTGGCCGCGCGCGCCCACGATTCGACTGGCTGTAAAACCTGCCAGATAACCCAACGTCAACGCAGTGGTGGTCGGCCATCCCAGATCGGATACCCAGCCGGCCCCGCTCAAGGCCAAAGGCACCAACATCAAAGGAATCAACGGCGCCAGAAAGACCAGCCAACCCTCACGGGGTTCCAGACGTCTGAAGAGAGAAGCGAAAAGACCGTCCACGGTCAGACTACCTCCTCCACTTCCACGGCGATGACCCTGCCAGTCGCAGACAAAGTGCGCAGTTCCGTGCGGGTCCGGGTGATCCTCTGCAGCGGCTGGAACGTAAAGCTGCGGTCGATCAAATGGCTGGGAACGGCATGCTCGGCGAGCAGGACCTGCAGGTTGGCCCGCGAATCATCGGAGAGACTCTCAGCAGCGCCAGCGCTATCCAGGAAACTATCGCCGTCGAGCAGCAAGACCGCCGGTGCATTGCCGCGCCTGGTCAGGTCCAACAGCTCGGCGATCCACTCCGGCTCGGTCGATGGCGTTATCGTCACCAACGTCCTTCCCCGACCCAGGTTATCCCGGACATCGCGCAGCAATGTTGCCAGGTTAACATCGGACACTAACTCGGCGTGGGCCAGGGCTTCCAAAATACGCCACAGCTGAACCTGACTGGCCTGCGGGGAAATCAGCGTATCCTGAGCTACCAAACCGACACGCCGGTTTTCGGCCAACATCTGGGTCGCCACCGAGGCCGCCAGCGTGATGGCGTATTCCAGGGTGCTCTCGGCACCCTGCCCCACATGAACAGCTTGATCCAGGTCGAGTACCAGCCACAGATCACCGGAAGGCTCGAGGTCGAATTCCTTGACCATGAGCTGGTCCCAGTGGGCGGTGGTTCGCCAATGGATACGGCGCAGACTGTCACCAGGCACGTAGGGGCGAACGCTGGAAACGGTGGTCGTAAAATTGGGGGTACGCCGGATGGTTCGGGCAGGCCCCGGTGCATCGCCCCGCGGCAATCGCAGGTCAGGCAGATGCATCGCTCTGGGATACACCAGGATCGAGCGGGTGTCAGGCATCTCGACGATAACCTCGAAGATGCCCAGCGGATCCCCGGAGCGCAGTTCCCAGGGACCCAGGGTGAACACGCCGCGGTGTTGACATCTTCCCTCAGCCCGATAGCTCTGTTGGCCGTGATTGTTGACGCTTGCGACCCAATCCGGCCTGTAACCTGGCAGGTCGGAGCGGTCGATCACCTCAACCCACAGAGCCGGTACGTCTGACGCGTTTTCCACCACGAAGGTCTCAGCCATCACATCACCCACCAGCACCCAGGCGCCACGCAGATTGCGGCGCGCACTCAATCCTTCTGCCAGCAGGCGAGCCCAACCGTAGCTCAACAGCAACAGCACGATAAATCCAAGGATCAAACCCACCCATATCCGGGCAGGGTTGAACAGCTGATTGACAAACAGAAACGCCAGCAACAGCAAGGGTAGCTTTCTGCGCAACCGGATCGTACGATTCCTGTTGCTGGGCCTGAGTACAGCCCAGGGTAAACGGGAGTCGCCGGAGGTCTTAATCGTCATGGCATGGAGGCCGCGAGCCTTCCAAGGGAGTCATTCGTATCACAGTCCGAGTTTAGCATATAATGGGGGCATCGGCGAAACTTCCGGGAACATGATCACTTCGCCCGTCCGCGTCGGAGGATGTGGACTCCGCCTCCTCTTCACATTCCGACCTGCCGGCCCTCCAGAGAGACTGTCGACGAACAGTAACACGAGCCGGGACCCGGTTGACAACTGACCGTTGACAGTTGATTCCCTCCACCCCCACGCCGCCTTGCCCGGACTGGCGCCCTGTGTCATAATAGAAGCGTACTCGTCGGCACCTCACCCCACCTTCCAGCGCCCTCGAGGAGTGACTATGCTATTGGTTCAGATTCTGGCGGTCCTCGTCTTCGTCGGCCTGATCGTGCTGATGATCCTGGCTTTTATCGAACCCGGCCCGCTCGATCGCCGCAGCCGCGATAAACAGGGCGATCCTCCTGATCCAGCCGAGGATGAGCCACCCAAGGATCGCGGTTCATGAGCTGTTCCAACCCCCAGGCTCTTCCGGTTTGTCGACGTCATTCGCACCTTGCCGCCGCTCCCGCGAAACACGAAGGGTCTTTATCAACTCCTTTGCGCTTCGATTGTGATGCTTTCGCGCGTTGACAGTTTTGCACAAATTTGATATGATCATAGCCGGACGCCGTTAACACACACCTGCTGCTATAAACCCTGTTGCACGACCTTGTCCCTTGCCTGTTGCGGGAGCATCGAAGATGTCCATCGAGCCGGACGCTCGCCAGAATCCCTATCCCGGTCCCCGCTCCTTCCGAAAGGGGGAAACTCTCTATGGCCGCAGCCGGGAGACACGGGAACTGCTCGACCTGCTGATCGCCGAGCGAATCCTGCTGCTCTACTCCCCGTCAGGTGCCGGCAAAACCTCCCTCATCCAGGCCGCGTTGATCCCCGAATTGGAACAGGAGGGCTTTCGGGTGCTGCCGCCCATGCGACCGGGCCTCGAACCACCAGAACAGTCCGCTGCAACACAAACTCGCTTCATTGCCAGCTTGTTGAGTTCGCTCGAGAAGGAGCTTGAGAGCAACTTCGAGTTTTCTGCCGGCAGCTCTCTGGAGGATGCCCTGACCCTCCTTTCCTCCCCCGAAGAGGGTTGGGGCGGTGATGTTCTGATCTTCGACCAGTTCGAGGAAGTGTTGACCATCGATCCGGCTGACTTGGCTGCCAAGAGCGCCTTTTTCCAGCAGATTGGTCAGGTGCTTCGCGACCGCCAGCGCTGGGCACTGTTTGCCATTCGGGAGGAATTCATCGCCGGCCTCGATCCATACCGCCGGTTCATCCCCACCCGTTTCGCCGCCACCTACCGGCTCGAGCCCCTTGATCGCACAGCGGCCATGCAGGCAATGCAGGCCCCTGCCGAAATGGCTGGTGTGACCTTCACCGATGAGGCTGCCAGCCAACTCGCCGATGATTTGAGATTGGTTCGCGTCCAACTACCCGACGGCAGCACCAAAACGGTACCGGGCCGTTATGTCGAGCCAGTCCAGCTGCAGGTGGTCTGTCGGCGCCTGTGGAACGGCCTGTCACCCACCGATACGACCATCGATGTCGACGATGTTGCAACTGTAGGCGATGTAGATGATGCCCTGCGCAGCTATTACGCTGAGACGGTAGCTGCGGTCTCGGCCGATATGAACGTTCGCGAACGGGTCATCCGCGACTGGGTGGATGCCAATCTGATCACCGGCATGGGAATCAGGGGCCAGGTGCTGATGGGCGCCACAGAGAGCAAATCGCTGGACAACAACGTCATCTGGCGCTTGGTCGGCGCTCACCTGGTGCGAGCCGAGCAGCGACGAGGCGCCACCTGGTTTGAACTGGCCCACGACCGCCTGATTGATCCGGTCGTTCAGGACAATACCGCCTGGCGAGTGGCACACCTCAGTGCGCTGCAACGACAGGCTGCCCTTTGGAACGCCGAGGGACGTCCTGACGGCTTGCTGCTCCAGGGAGATGCCCTGGAAGAGTCTGAACATTGGGCCAGGGACCACGAGGATGCCCTGCTGGATTACGAAACCGATTTTCTGTCAGCCTGTATCAGGGCACGCAGCCAGCGGGAGCAGGAACAGCGTTTGGCCCGTCGTATGCGCTGGCTGGCCATCAGCGCTGCACTCTTTGCCCTGTTTGCAACAATTGCAGCCTTTCAGGCATGGAACCAATCACAGGCTGCCAACCAGGCCAGGCAAGAGACCGAGGCTGCCCTTTTCGTTAGCGAAACGGCGGAGGCAAAAGCACAGGTTGCTCTTCAGCAGGCCCAGGAAGCGCAGGAAACTGCTCAGGCGGAACGGGACCGCGCCCAGGAACAGGCCAGGATTGCTCTCTCCCGCAAGATCGCAGCTGATGCCCAAACGGCTCTTGGAGCAGGACAGGATGGCATCCTCTTGTCAGTGGGCGCATGGCAGGTCACCGACACGGCCGAGGCCAGGAACACCGTCAGCGAAGCGCTGGCTACCTGGCGAGGCCGGGGCATTCTGGGACCCCACGAGCGCCAGGTTCGCGGTGCCCAGTTTAGTCCCGATGGCCAGCTAGTGGCCACTTCGGCGCGGGACACGGTCCATCTCTGGGAGATCGACGGAGAACATCGCACACTGGCGCTACGGGGCCACACAGAGGATATCACCGATCTGGCATGGAGCCCCGATGGTACCTTTGTAGCCACAGCCGGCCGCGATGGCACTGGTCGACTGTGGGACGCTGAGACAGGCAGGGAGTTGTGGCAAATCCCGGTGCCAGGCGGCGCCATGTCCCTGGCCTTTCACCCGGATGGGCACACGATTGCTTTCGGCGCCCAGGACGGACCTGTTCTCCTTAACCAGGTCCCAACGGGAGAGGAAATCGTTACGCTGCCCAAACTGGGTTGGGGGTTTCCCGTCAAGATGCACTTCAGTCCCGACGGCGAATCCCTGGCCGCAGCCTATAGCGACGATGCCGCAAGAATCTGGCGTGGGGATCAGGTCACCGAATTGAAAGGGCATGGTACCATTGTCTGGGATGTAGCATGGAGCCCCGATGGGCGGCAACTTGTGTCTCTGGGCAACGACGACACCCTGCGCCTCTGGGACGTCGAGACCGGCGAGCAGTTGGCTGTCACCGACGATGGACGGGAACTGGAACACCGGGTGTGGTTCAGTCCCGATGGAAGATATGTAACCGCCACCAGTCGGGCCAGGGTGGCCTACCTCTGGGATCTCGCCGACCCGGAACAACCCCTGCACATTCTGCCAGGACACGCCGAGGCTGTCACGATGGCCAACTTCAGTCCTGACGGCAAACAGCTGGCCACAGCCAGTTTCGATGGGTCTTCGATCCTCTGGGATGTGGAAACGCGATCGCAGCTTGCTCGTCTGACCGGACACACCGAGCGCCTTTGGTGGGCCAGTTTCAGCCCCGATGGACGCTTCGTGATCACCACCAGTGACGATGCCACGGCACGCCTCTGGGACGCTAATGCCCATCTTGGAGGAGAATTAGCCGCCCGGGCTTTCTCCCGTCCTGTGCGTTTCGCAGGGTATAGTCCCGGTGGCGATGCCATTGTCGCCCTCCATGAGAATAGACTGATTCACTGGAACCTGAGCAATGGAGATGAAGTTGATCTCGAGATCGACCAGCCCGACATGCCGGCTGCCGCCGTGACGCCCAGCGGCGACGCGCTGGCAGTTGCCGATCATCAGGGCACAGTACGGCTTTGGAATCCCGCAACGGGTATGTTGCTGTGGGAAATCCCTGCCCAGAACGGCACCCTGGTCCACGATCTGGCCTTCGATCCGGCGGGCGAAATCCTGGCTTTGGCGCGACAGGATGGCACTGTGGAACTGTGGAATGTTGACTCTGGCCAGCGGCTGGATGCACAACACGTCCACAGCCGGGATACCTATGCCGTGGCTTTTAGTCCCGATGGCAACTGGCTCGCTTCCGGCGGCGCCGATGCCACGATTGGACTCTGGGAATGGCGAAGCGGGGCTGCTCGAAAGCAACTGCGAACCACCAGCGGTGTGTTCAGGGACCTGGCCTTTTCACCCGATGGGCGACTGTTGGCCGCCGCCGATGACAATACGGGAGTTCTGGTCTGGGATATGGAGACACCGGACTCCTGGCAGATGAAGTTGGCCGTTGACACGCCCGTTAGAGACATGGCGTTCGGCCCGGACAGCGAGACTCTGGCGTTGGCTCACGAGTCGGGAAACATTACGCTGGTGAAGTGGCGCGTTGGAGCCCGCACCACGCTGTTGGGCCATCAGGGATGGGTGGAGTCGCTGGCCTTCTCGCCGGACGGCCAGACCCTGCTGTCGGCAGGCCACGACGGCACAGTTCGGGTCTGGCCGGCAACGACCGAGGGGCTGGTTGAACTGGCCTGTCAACGAGTTGATGGATCGGCCCGCCTGGGGGAAATGGCGTCCGGCCCCCTGATCGACCCGGAGGTCGAGATTTGCCCTGAGTCAGATATTGTCCGTTGGATAGAAAGCGAGCGGATGCCCCAGCCGGGACCACCGGTCGATTCCAGCGAGCTGCTGCCGCAACCTGAGTTGCCGATCATATACTATTTTGAGGCCCATCCCCACAGCAGCATAGAGGGCGAAAGAGCGATTACTCTGATCTGGCACGGCGCAAATGCCAGAGAAATTCACCTGCACGATCCCGCCAAGGAAAACACAGGTGTCACATCGCCGGATACCCGCCAGATCGCACCCCTGGAGACGACTGAATACCGCCTGGAAGTAAAAAACGACCAGGGTACGGTTGAACGAATATTGACCGTTACGCGAGTTGATAATGAATAGCGATAGAGTAATTTTTCCCTCCGACAGGAGCGATGCATATGAGCTATGCTGATCTGGAGATAAGTCTCCACCGCCGGGACGAAAACACCTATAGTGTCGAGATGAACTTTCGGCAGCCCGGAAGTGATGCCGATATCCGGCCGGAGGTGGACCCCGACTCCTTCGCAGCTTTTGATCTCGTCGATCTGCGAGCCGCGGTTTCCAACGAGGATTACGGAAGACTTCTCGCAGAGGGCTTTTTCGGTAACAGCCAGATCAAGGAGAACTTCGCCAGGGCGCGAACGGCGGCTCAAGGCCAAAGTCAGGCGCTGCGGATACGTCTTCACGTCGGTCCCAGCGTCCCTGAGCTTCACAGCCTGCACTGGGAAACACTGTGGGATCCCGATCGGGATACACCGCTGCTGACGGGTGAAAATATCCTGTTTTCACGATTTCTCAGCAGCCAGGACTGGCGTCCAATTCGCCTGAGGCCAAAGGAAAGGCTGCGGGCCCTGGTTGTGATCGCCAATCCCGATCATTTGGCGAGTTTCCAACTTACGCCGGTGGACGTCGCCGGGGAGTTGGCGCGTGCCCAGGAAGCTCTGGTTGATATCGACGTTGATGTTCTCGCCGCCCCCGGTGAGGCCACCTTGAACAACATTGCCGACCGGCTCAGAAAGGGTTATGACATTCTCTACCTGGTCGCCCATGGCGCACTGATTCGGGCAGAGCCCTGGCTTTGGCTTGAGCGTGACGATGAAGCCATCGAACCGGTAGCGGGTCAGGACCTGGCCACCCGGCTCAACAAACTCAAACTCCGCCCCCGATTGGTGGTGCTTGCCTCCTGCCAGAGTGCCGGTACCGGCGAGGAAACGCGGTCGAACGACGAAGGTGCGCTGGCAGGTTTGGGCCCGCGACTTGCAGTGGCAGGTATCCCGGCCGTATTGGCCATGCAAGGCAACATCACTATGCGAACGGTACAGCGGTTCATGCCGCGATTCTTCAGCGAACTGCTCCGCGACGGGCAGATCGACCGCGCCGTCGCCACCGCTCGCGAGGATGTGATGGATCGACCGGACTGGTGGATGCCGGCCCTGTTCATGCGCCTGCGAGAGGGACGGATCTGGTATGTTCCCGGCTTCGGTGGCAAGGCCGAGACCATGCGAAAATGGCCGGCGCTGCTCAGCAATATCGAGAACATGCGTTGTACGCCCATTATCGGTCCAGGACTGATGGAGTCGCTCGTGGGCTCACGCAAGGAGATCGCGCGCCGCTGGGCCCAGGCGTATCAGTTTCCCATGGCGCCCCACAGCAGCGAAGACCTGCCCCAGGTCGCCCAGTATCTGGCTGTCGATCAACAGTGGGCCTTCCCCAGGGATGAGCTCGGAAAATACCTGCGCGGCGAGCTGCGCGAACGGCTGGGCGTTGAAGGAGACGATCCCCTCAGCCGAGCAAGCCTCGACGAGTTGATTACCGCCCTTGGCGAACGGGATCAGGAAGGGGGCAAACCCGATTCCCACCAGGTCCTGGCTGGTTTGCCGATCCCCATCTACATCACCACCGATCCCAGCAGTTTACTGGAGCAGGCACTGAAACGGGCAAACAAGGATCCACAGATCGAAATCTGCCGTTGGAACGATGATATCGAGCTGTTTCCCTCCATCTACGACAGGGAAAAGGACTACGAACCCACCCCCGACCGGCCCCTGGTATTCCATCTCTTTGGCCGGATCAAGACGCCGGAATCCATTGTATTGACCGAGGATGACTATTTTCGCTTCTTGATTGGAGTCACGAGCAAAAACGAGCTGATACCTCCCCGCGTGCGTCGCTTCATGGCCGACTCAGCACTGTTGTTTCTCGGCTTCCGGCTGGACGAGTGGGACTTCCGCGTGCTGTACAACAGCCTTACCAGCCAGGAAGGGCGATTTCGCCGGTCGAGATATGCCCACATCGCCGCCCAGGTCGACCTGGCTGAGGGTAGGTTACTCGAGCCCCAGCGGGCATCTGAATACCTGGAGTCCTATTTCCAGGAATCGGATGTCAGCATCTATTGGGGAAGTGCCGACGATTTCCTTCAGGAACTACATCAGAAACGGCAGGAAAGGTAACTACCGGGAATGCGCGAAGGGGCTTGCCAGAATCCCTATCCGGGACCCAGATCTTTTGAGAAAGGCCAGCAACTCTATGGTCGGGAGCGGGAAGCGCGCGATCTGCTGGACCTCTTGATCGCGGAACGCATTCTCCTGCTCTACTCACCATCCGGTGCTGGAAAAACATCGCTCATCCAGGCCGCCCTTATCCCAGACCTGGAGCGGGAGGGTTTTCAGGTACTGCCACCAATGCGTCCCGGATTGGCGCCTTCCGGCGAGGCAGAATCTGCTAATCGCTACCTGCAGAGCCTGGTCCAGTCGTTGCTCGGAAAAGACTCGGCTGAACGGAACGATTTTGGCGCCGACTTCGAAGCAACCCTCTCCCGCCTGTCGGACCGGTCAGGAACATGGCATGGCGAGGTCCTGATCTTCGATCAATTTGAGGAGGTGCTGACGGTCGATCCCGCCAACCAGGAAGCCAAGGCCAGCTTCTTCCAGACGATCGGCAGGGTCCTCCAGGATCGAAACCGCTGGGCCATCTTCGCCATGAGGGAAGAATTCATCGCCGGCCTGGATCCCTACCGTCGTTTCATTCCAACCCGGCTTTCTGCCACCTACCGCCTGGATCTGTTGTCCCCCCAGGCTGCCGTGCAGGCCGCTCAGCAACCGGCCCATGATTGTGATGTGCTCTTCACCAACGAAGCAGCCCACAGCTTGATTTCCGACCTGCGTATGGTTCGCGTGCAGCAACCCGATGGCGCCACGACCATCGAACCTGGTCCGTTCATTGAACCGGTGCAACTGCAAGTGGTCTGCCGCCGCCTGTGGGATGGCCTGGCGATCGATGATGACGAAATCGGCCTGGATGATCTGCAAAAGGTCGGCAATGTAGACGACGCGCTTCAGGGCTATTACGCCGGCACGGCATCTGAGATCGCCGCTGCAAGCGGGATTCCCGAGAGAACGATCCGCCAATGGGTGAGCCGGCAGTTGATCACCGGAAGTGGAATCCGGGGACAGGTGTTGCGAGGAGCCGACACAAGCCAGGGGCTTGACAATCGAGCGATTTGGCCCCTGGTGGATGCCCATCTGGTGCGCGCCGAAGAGCGACGGGGCGCTACCTGGTTCGAACTGGCCCACGACCGCCTGATCGATCCCGTCCGGGAGAACAACGCGGTCTGGCGCGAAGCCCATCTCAGCCCCCTGCAACGCCAGGCCGATCTCTGGGACAACCAGGGCCGGCCGGAGGGTTTGCTGCTCACCGGTGATACCCTCGCCGAGGCGGAGCGCTGGGCCGACAGCCACCGTGCGGAGTTGACCGGCGCCGAGAAAGCACTGTTAGAGCAAAGCACGGCGGCAAGGGATTCGTTAGAGAAGGAACGCCAGCAGGCCCGCCGTCTCAGGCGCTGGGCAGTGGCTGCCACGCTGCTGGGCGGGCTCGCCTTGATCGCCCTGGTGGCCGCGATTCTACTGTTTCTGCAAGCGCGCGACCAGGCACAACAGGCCCAGTCCCGCGAGCTTGGCGCCAGGGCAGAACGCCTGCTCGATACGCAGCCTGACCTGGCCATGCTCCTGGCGGTGGAAGCCGGCAACGTGGCCGACACCGTCGATTCCACAGGAAGCCTGTTGACGGCCCTGGAACATACACCACAGCTGATCTCGGTGTTGCAAGCAGATGGCGCCCGGCCAACGGCCATTGATTATCACCCGGATGGCCGTTATGTCGCTGTTGGCGATTATCGCGGAAACCTTCGTGTTTGGGATCTTGGATCCCGACAACCCTTAGTGACCATGCAGCCATTCGGTGAGTGGTCCCATGTCGCGGCACTGAAGCACAGTCCGCAAGGTGACCTGCTGGCGATGGCAGAATATGACGGGGCGATAAAAGTCTACGAAGTGAACCGTGATCTCGGCTCTTCCCAACTGTTCCGCTTCGACTCGGGCCAGTCCGCTGTCGAAAGCCTGGCCTTTTCGGCAGATGGTGCCACATTGGCAGTGTTAGGAAAAGGCGCGGGTTACTCCGGTAAGTCGTCGGTATCACTCTGGAATCTTGCTTCGCCTAAAACGCCAATCCCCCTGGATACAGACGCCGAAATCCGGGGAATGGCGAGCCACCCCCGGGAGACCTGGATGGTCACTGCCGATGCCGAGAGCATGCTTCAGTTCTGGGATAGCAACACGGGGCGTTCCATGGGGCAACTGGAAGCGCCGCTGGACTGGGTGGACACAATCTCCTTGTCCCCTGATGGCGAGCGCCTGGCGATTTCGGGCCAAATCTTCGACAGCCAACCGGGCAATGCGATAAGCGTGTGGAGAACAGCTGAGCTCATGAGGCATGAAGAGCCATCCGCAAAACCATACGCAACAGGCCGGCTGGCAAACACTGCCACAGGATTCGTGCAGATAGCCGAGCCCCACGCGTTAGTCAAACGCAACCTCAACCAGGTCGGCGATGTCGCCTTTTTTGTAAGCCTCGACGGCCTGGGGGGGCCAGACACCATCGGTCTGTGGGATACAGAAAAAGGGACCATTTGGTCGTCCAATACCGACGTATCGACGCTGCGCAGCCACTTGACCGCCCTTGGCAGCGTAGGCTTTGATCCGGTTGGCGACACCCTGGTAACCGGTGGCCAGGATGGACGTCTAGTCCTCTGGTCGACGTTACCCGAGGCACGGCTGGGACAACGAATCGGCGCATTCTTTGACGAGATATGGACGGTGGCTGTCGGCCCGGATGGATCAAAACTGGCGCTGGGAGATGACCATGGAAACGTGGTTCTCGCCGATCGGGAGAAAGGAGAATGGATCGAGGTAGGCAGGCACTCTCGGGACGACCAGGGTATGGCCATCCGCAGCATTGCCTTCCATCCCGACGGTACTGTCCTGGCATCGGCTGGCGAGGATGGTTTTGTTCGTCTCTGGGATCTGAGCACTTCGCCGGCCCACCAACTTGCCGCACTGCACCATAGCGACAAGGAGTTCGTCGCCAGCGTCGCCTTTTCTCCCGACGGCCAAACCCTGGCCTCCGGAGCTCTCGATGGCACCGTCAAACTGTGGGATCTTGGACAAGACAACCCTGAGCCCGACGACCTGGGAACGGTGGAGGGCAGCGCGTGGACCATGGCTTTCAGTCCCGATGACAGGCTGGCCGTGGGCGACGAAAACGGCAACGTGACGATCTGGTATCTCGAAACCGGCATCCCCGTCACCCGCGACGTGGGGCAATTCGTGCGGGCCCTGGATTTTGATAGCCAGGGCCGGCGCCTGGCGGTTGCAACCATGGAGGGTCCGATCACGATCTGGCAGGTGGGGCGAGTCGATCAGTGGAAGCAGTTGGCTACCCTGGTCGGACACGGTGCCGCGGTGTTTGCCTTGGACTGGAGTCCGGACGACCGGATGATCGCATCAGGCGACGAGTCAGGCACGATCCGCCTGTGGGATGTTGCCAGCGAGCGCCAGATCGGTGAGCCCCTGGTGGGCCACGGAAATGAGCCGGTCAACGGACTGGCGTTTGGACCAGACAGCGTTTTCCTGGTTTCCGTTGGGGATGATGGCAGCGTCGTTGAATGGAAACTGGACAGGGAAACGTGGCGCAAACTGGCCTGCCAGGTGGCCAATCGCAACATGACAGAGCAGGAATGGAAACAGTTCATGACAAGCCGGCCCTACAACACCACATGCCCTGGAACCGCTGGTGATCCCGGGTCAGAAGACCTGCTGCAACAATGAGGGCCCGATCATCAATGGTCGATGGTCGATTGTCAATTGTCGATTGCCAATGGCGCCAGCGGAGACAGGCCGATATTCGCACTCATTATCCCAGAGCGTTGCGGCTATTGACACTCCGACATTCTGGCATATTGACATTCCAGCATTCCGACATCCTAATCTCATCGATGCCATCGTTTAATACAGTAGATGTGAGTAAAGAGAAAACGTTCTGTCAAAACGAGGTGTTGCTATGAGAAAAAAGAAAATGACCCTGCAAAGACCTGTTGTTCTGGGTGTTGTCTTCCTGCTCCTGATCGCTGGCCTGGCGATGGGCATGGCCGGTGGCAACGGAACTGCCCATGCCCAGATAGTCCTTCCCACCGTGCAGCTCTTCGAGCTGATCCAGCCGGTCCCCACGCCCACGCCGCGGTTCCTGAAGCTCAGACCGGTTATAGGAACTCTGTTGACACCGCTGCCCATCGATGAACTGACCATCGTAACGATCACACCGTCCTGTGGTAAGGCCACCAAAATCGGCCGGCCTCTTTCGGTCCAGCTGCCCGGCAATGACGTAACCTGCCGTTTCCCCTTTTCCGGCCGCCAGGGACGCGTCGTCTCCATCTCCATGAAACGGCAGAGCGGCGATTTTGATCCCTTCGTCGAACTTTTCGATCCGGACGGGCTTCGGCTGGCCTATGACGACGACAGTGGCAAAGGACAAGACAGCCGCATCAGCAACTTCCGCTTGCCCGGAAAGGGTACCTACACGGTGGTGGCCAGGTCCTTCGATGGCCGGGGCAGCGGCACCTTTCGTCTGGCAATTGAGCCAGGAGCAGCAGCCGAAGCCACACCCGATTCTTTATGCACGGGAGCATTGCTGACCGGTCGCGGCAAAACCGCCCAGGTACCCTACGATGGCGCCGATTGTCGTTTCACCTTCAGCGGTTCACCGGGCCAGGCAGTCAACATCGCCATGGACGCGTTGGCCGAAGGCCTGGACCCCGAGCTGATCCTGCTGGATCCCGATGGCAAGGACATCGCCCGCAATGACGATGATCACGTCGATACCTTGAACAGCCGAATTCGTGATTTCAAACTACCTGTCAGTGGCCAGTACACGGTCGTGGCGCGCGGCCTGGAGGGCAATTCGGCGGGACCCTTTCAGATCACCTTCTGGCGTAGCGATCACTGCAAGGCTTCCGCCGGACTTAGGGACATTTCCTATGGAGAGGTGACCGGCGATGGCATTGGCTGCATCTTTGCCATCGAAGGCTTCCAAGGACAACGCATTAAGGCATCGGTCGAACGCCTCAGTGATGATCTTCAGCCTGAAATCACGCTCCTGGATGCCGGCGATAACATCATCGGTCAGGAGATAGAGGGATCCCTACAGCTTTTTTTGCCCCATGATGGTATTTTCCGTATTGTGGTGAATGGATTGGAAGGAACAACCGGACGCTTCAAACTGGCATTGAAACCGGTGTGGATCCTCATGTCCGCCCCCCTTTGCGGTGGATTGATGGAATCGGGGGATTTCCGCAGCGATTCACTCAGGGATCCCAGCACCGAATGCAGATTCTCTTTCGATGGCAAGGCCGGAGATAACGTCACCATTCGCATGACCAAGGGCAATCTAACGCTCGATCCCTACCTTCTCCTGCTGGCACCCGAGAATCGCTCTCACGACTCGACCGATGATCCACTGGCATTGGACGATGATGGCGCTGGCAATCGCAACAGCCTGATTCGGGATGAACCATTGCCCTACGACGGCACCTATACGATCATGACCCACTCCTACGAACATCGGACCGATGGCCTCTTCTTTCTGTCGCTGTGGATTGACTAAGGAGCACCTCGTTGAGCGATCAGCCGCTCGTCTTTAATGGAATCAATGGCGCCACGGGCCAATACCTCCTGGCGCCACGGTCTCTCGAACAATTGGCGCGGGATATCACCCAGGGCCCCGCAGTATCCTCCTACCTGACTGTCGAAACTAAACGCCGGCCCACCGAAGGGGTTGACCCCAACGATCTTTCCCAGGCCGGATGGGGCGTCATCTTCGCCTTTGGCGACCGGGAACGCCTGCCTGCCCTCAAGGATGCCCTGGGCGAACTACTTGCACACCGTCGCGATCAGGCCGGTGAGCGCTACAGAGAGTTCTGCGAACCGGACGATTACTGGCCCGGCGATAGCAAGGATGATTTTCTGGTTCGCCACGGGGTCGGCCCCGGTCCGGTCGACCCGCGAAAAATCCCCTACTACCTGTTGATCGTGGGGGACCCGGAGGCAATCCCCTACCGCTTTCAGTACCAACTCGATGTACAGCACGCAGTCGGCAGGATCCATTTTGAAACACTGGAGGAATACGCCCAATACGCTCGCAGTGTAGTGACGGCGGAGACAGGTCGCCTGGCGCTGCCACGGCAGATCACTTTTTTCGGCGTGGCCAACAGGGACGATCGAGCGACTCAAACCACCGACGAACAGTTGATGAAGCCTCTGGCTGAAGCGGTTAGCAGTGGTCAGCAAAGCTGGCAGGTTGAAACGGTGACCCCGCAGTCGGCCTCGAAAAGCCGGCTCAGACAGCTTCTGGGTGGCGAGGAAACCCCCGCCTTGCTCTTCACCGCCAGCCATGGCATGGCTTTTCCCAACAGCGACGCCCGCCAGTTCCCCCACCAGGGCGCTCTGCTCTGCCAGGACTGGCCCGGACCGGACGACTGGGATGGTCCCATTCCCCAGGATTTCTACCTGGCGGGAGATGACATCGATGATGGCGCCCGGCTCCTGGGTCTCATCACATTCCACGCGGCCTGCTACGGCGCCGGCACCCCGCGGCTTGATGATTTCACCGACAATCCTTTCGACGAGCCGGATACCATAGCGCCTCAAGCCTTCGTGGCCCGCCTGCCCCAGAGGCTACTGGCTCATCCCAAAGGTGGCGCACTGGCGGCAGTAAGCCACGTCGATCGACTGTGGGGCTATTCATTCGCCTGGGGACGGGCCGGCAACCAGACGGCAGTTTTCGAGAGTTTTCTGCACCGATTATTGAACGGCCACCGGGTTGGCAACGCGGTTGACTACTTCAACGAACGCTACGCAGAATTGGGAACGATTCTGAGTGAACGCCTGCGCCTTGTCAGGCTTTTCCGCGATACCTCTAACATCGACGACCTGGAAATCGCCAGCCTCTGGACCGCCTATAACGATGCACGTAGCTATGTGATCGTCGGAGACCCGGCAGTGCGCTTGCCCGTGGCAGATCCGGGCGAAAACCCGACGGCCCGGACCGGGATTGCAGCGATCGAGCTTTCGGCCATATCATCCGACTCGGGAGATGCTGAAGGCGAGTCGACAACCGAAGCCGGCCCTGATGAAACGGACAACACCGCTGCGATCATTTCTGCTTTGCACGACCTAAACGATAACGTTTCGTTGCGCATCACGTCGTTAATAGAACAGAGCAACCAGTCGCAGGTTCAGAAACGCCTCGGGCAGCTGGGCGATCAATTGGCCGCTGCCATCGAGGGCGTCGCCGACACGCTTGAAACTGAAGCTGTTCCAGGAAGAGGTGGCAACATGACAGAGGATCGTTTGTACTTCAATGGAATCGACGGTGAAACCGGCGAGTACCTGATGGAATCGATGACCTACGAGCAGGCATCCAGCTACGCCCGCGGCGAACCGGCTAACACAGACGAGAAGAAGACCCTCAACAAACTGTCCAATGACTTCAACAAGCCCGGGCATCTCGGCCTGCCGGAGGGAATGTCCCGCAAAAAGCTTGCCGATGCCGGCTGGGCTGTTGTCTTCCACAAGGATGAAAACCCTGAAGTAAAGACAGCGCTGCAGAAGCTGCGCCAGCATCGCCTGGACGAAGATGTCAAGGATGCCGCGCGGGTCAAGGTTTTGGAATATAATGGATCGGATAGCGCCAACCGCTGGCTTGCCGGGCTTGAGGTGAAACGTGGCACGATTCACCCCTGGAAGGTGCCCTACTATCTGCTGCTGGTCGGCAGCCCGGAAAAGATACCCTTCCACTTCAGCCAACTCCTTGCCACCGAGTACGCGGTCGGCCGGCTTCATTTCAATACGCCCGCCGGAGAGCCGGATATCCAGGCCTATGAGCGTTACGTTCAAAGCATCATTGACTATGAAAAGAACAGCAAGGTGAATAACAGCAAGGAAGCCGCTTTTTTCGCGACCCGTCACAGATGGGATAGGGCCACCAACCTGGCCGCCGACCTGTTGGTCAACCCGTTGCTGGAGGGAATACCGGCCGGGAATGGCGCACCCGCCTTTCTGCCAGTCGCCTGCGAAGCGGGATTCGGCAATCGACCCGTCCTGGACGAAGCAGCAACCAAACAGGCCTTCTTCGATCTTCTCGCCCCTGGAAATGACGCCCACTCCCCTGCATTTCTTTTTGCCTCAACCCACGGCATGGGCTTCCGAAAGCCGCTGGACGACCGGCAACGGCAGGAAGCGGTCCAGGGAGCCCTGATCTGCCAGGATTGGAAGAAAGGCCAGTGGAAGCCCAAACACTACATGACCGCCCGGGAACTGCCCGACAACAGCAAGCTCCACGGCATGATCGCCTTTCTTTTTGCCTGTTATGGCTGTGGCACCCCGGCCTACGACCAGTTTCTCTATCGACCAGGCCAGCCGCCGGTGGAGATCGCAGCACGCCCCTTCATCGCAGCCTTGCCCAAGGCAATGTTGAGCCACGACAACGGTGGTGCTCTGGCCGTGATCGGCCATGTGGAACGGGCCTGGTCCTACTCCTATGCCCTGAAGCGAAATTCGCTGATCGAGCCCTTCCGCAACGCGGCCATAAGAATCATGAAAGGAAGGCCGGTCGGCTACGCCATGCAGGAATTCGGCGAGATGTTTGCCCACCTTTCGGCCGATCTCACCCATTTGACCAAACAACGCACCTTTGGTGCGGATATTGACGATGAACAGTTTGCCCGCTTCTGGAGCGAGCGCAACGACGCGGCTGGCTATGCCATCATCGGAGATCCAGCCGTGAGACTCAACGTGGAAAAGCTACATTGATAACGTCAACCTCGGATTGAATGCATCAGAAAGGAGCTTCAACAATGGCAGATAAAAAGGGTACCCCGCTCACCGGCATCGACGGTTTTCCCGAAGACGCCACAGACAAACTGGCCGAGTTGTGGATCACCACCGCCGAGGAATTGGTCGGCATCGCCCGACAGGAGGGTGTCGACGGATTGAGTGTTTTCCTGGATGCCACGGAGGAGGAGGTCGGCGCACTGGTCGATCTCGCCAACGATGCCTTGCCGGACGACGTGGCCATGTCCGACGATGTCATGGAAGTGGCCCTTGGCGCTATGGACGCCGCGGAGGGGGAGCACCCGGATGATGAACCGGTCTCCATGGCACCGCTCCCCCCTATCATTAACCTTCTGCCCGGTATGCCGGCAGTGCGGGACCAGAAGAACAGAGGCACCTGCGTCGCCCACGCCTGTGCAGCAGTTCGGGAATACCTGCTGGGCGAGGATAGCACTGAGGATAATCTGTCGGAGCAATTCCTCTACTGGGCCTGCAAGCAGCGAGATAACTGGCCCGGCGAAGGCACGTGGATCAAGTATGGCATGGCCATTCTGCAGGATACGGGCATCTGTGCGGAGGGTATCTGGCCCTACAATCCCAATCCCGAAGCGGGCAACGAGAGCCAGGGGCCACCTCCGGCCGACGCTGTCGGGAAAGCAGGCAATTTTAAGATAACCGGTTTTTCCAAGACGCAGCCGCGCTGGACCACAAAAATCCGCGAAGCGCTTGCCGATGGAAAACCTGTTGCCTTTGCTGTTCCCGTCTACAACTACTGGTTGACCGATCCAGCGCGCACCACTGGAGACCTCCGCATGCCCATGCCCACCGATAGCAACATCGGCGGGCATGCCATGGCCATGGTTGGCTATGAAGATGACCCCGACGTCCCCGGCGGTGGGTTCTTTTTGATCCGCAACAGCTGGGGCACCGATTGGGCAGCCGACAGCCCTCTGCAGGCGGGCTACGCCCGGTTACCCTACCAGTACATCGCCATGTTTGGCCGGTCAGCCTATACGGCTGCAGCCGCCGCACCGCCGCCAGATCCGGAACCTGAGCCGGAACAGCCTGTTGAGCCGGAGCCCAATGAGCCCCAACCCGAGCAGCCCGAGCCGGAGGAACCGGAGAAGCCCGACATTGGCGACGACATCTCCGACTGGCTTCGTCGCCTGATGGATCGCTTCAAGTAGCAGACGATCAACTTCCAGGAAGCTGAGATCCCGGGACGTCCCCGAAAAAGACAGCTTCCTGGAAGTATACGGGAGTCAAATCAACAGCGCCATTGCAACAACCTGATAACCCAACAGCTCCCACGAGCTCCCATCCGCAAAGGTCCAACCATGATCTCGACCAACCTTGGCCCGCGCGACGATTACGCAACCCTGCAGATCGAGGTCTCCTCGCCGACGGTGGCAGGCGAGCCCTTTCTGATCAAACCGCGTCTCCCTAATTGGCGCAGCCTGGATGCCTGCACAGCGACCTTCGATCTCGTGGAGCTGCTGAGCCACGATCACGATCCGCCAACCTATGGTGCTTTGCTGGGAAAAGCCCTCTTCGCCGATGATGCCCTGGGTCCCGCCTACCGCGAGATCATCGCAGCTGTTCGCAGCCGGGGTGACGGCCTTCGGGTGCGCCTTGTGAACAACGCCGATGAGTTGGCCGAGCTTCGCTGGGAACGCCTCTACCATCCCTTTGACGGCCAGTGGCTGCCCCTGGGTTCGACCGCATCCACTCCGTTCTCTCGTTATGTCGATACAAAACAGTGGGACAGACCGCTGCCACCAACCCAACGTCCCTTGCGTTTGCTGGCCGTGATCTCCTCGCCGCAGGATCTGGGCACCTACCAATTGGATCCCATTGAAATCGAAGAGCGCCAGTTCCTCATAAACTTCATGCAGGCGCTTCCGCAGGCGGATGTCAGAATCCTCGAAAGTGGCACGGCCAACCCGCCCACACTGAACGAGATCCGAAAAGCCCTGACTGACGGGGTTCACATGGTTCACTTTCTCTGCCATGGTGCTGTCACCGATCTTGGCTCCGTGCTTTTTCTGGAAGATGACACCGGAAACACCGCCGTGGTCACTTCGGACCGGCTGGTAAATGCATTCAAGGCTGTCGACGTTCCACCTGTGCTCTGCTTCCTGGCGGCATGTGAGACAGCAGAACGCTCGGCCAACAGCGCTCTGGTGCCGCTGGGACCTGCCCTCGTGGCCGATGGCGGGGCGCATGCCGTGGTCGCCATGGCTGACAAGGTCGGAGTCAAGACGGCCCAGCTCTTCTCCCAACAGTTTTTCGCCCGTCTTCTGAACCACGGCGTGGTCGATCTGGCAGTCAACGAAGCCCGCGCTCTGGTGCAGGATCAATGGGATTGGGGCGTGCCCGTGCTCTTCAGTCGCCTTCCTGACAACCAGTTGCTGGATTTTCCTATCGGCAGCTTCTACGATAACTACCTGAACCATGCCGATCGGGCCTATCTGGCTGCCGATCAGGCATTGGCCGCCGCCCGGCTGGAAGACCACGGCTTCGACCTGATCGAGGATCTTGAAGGTTTGATCAAGGAGCTAAGCAAGAGCCACGGGGTCCTGGTAGCTGTTTCCGACAAGTTCCGTCGCACCGGCGCCAATCCTGCGACGTTCGCGGAAAAGTTTGAGGACTTCTATTTCGACTTCAAGCTGTATTACGACAACGAGGCGTGGGTCGAAGAGGAGGCCTCCTGTCGGGAAATCGACCGTTTGGGACACCTGATCATGCCCCGGTTGCGTCCCTTGCTCGACAACGCTACCTTCGACGCGTTAGGCCAAGAACTGGCGCTACTGGGTGATGCCGACCGGGTACTGCTGCGTTTCTTCAGCGAATACCTGGATGAGATGAACGAGGCCGTGGAATCGATCTACACCCACGTGGTCGACGGCGAGATCGACCTGGCGATCCAGGAAAAGCGGGATTTCGAGGCGCAAATCACCCCCAGCTTCCGCCGCAGCAAGCAGATGTTTGGCCGCATGAATGACAGCGTCACCGCTGCCATGGCTGCCTGACAAGGATGGGCAGTATGTCTGATATCAAAGATATCGCTGAGTCTTCAGCGCGACAGGTCAGTCCCCCGGATTGGCCGGCGACTAGCCACCGTGCGAAAATCGCACTGAAAGAGGAGATTCCGTCGCTCATGCTGGCCGGCGAAAAGATTCCCCTGTCGCTGCAGATCACCAACCTCAGCGATCGCACCTGGCAGCCCGATGGCCCCGACGGCGTCGAATTGGTAACGCGGATTGAACCGCAGGAACCGGAGTTGCTTACCCCGCCGGAACAACGCTGGCCCCTCAGTCAACCGCTGCAGCCCGATGAGACCCTGTCCTGGAACCGATCATCCAACGCGCCCCGCACCGGGGGCACCTACCTGATGGTATGGGACATGGCCCGGGCCGGCGACGATGGACTCTTTTCTGAACATCTGGGCCGGCCACCGGATAGTGCCCGATTTGTAATCGTCGACATGGACACCGTGCAGACGATCCTGCCCGGCCTTTTCAAGCGGCCCGAGGATGAGATCATCCAGTGGCTGGCCATGGTAGCGCGCATTCTGCCTGACGAACCTGACACGGCGCTTCAGCAGTCTCTCCTGAACGACGGCCTGATCAAGGGACTCTTCCAGTCTCACCTGGGCGTGCGCCGCGAGGCGTTGTACGGGCTTCACGATCAGTACCAGGACCATATCGTGGCTTCTATCGATTCCGAGATTGAACGGGCCCTCAAACATCCCGACAACGACCTGGAACCGGTCCTCAATCTCAGTACCCATCCCCAGGTCAAGGCTGAAGCCCGAATCTGGCTGCAAACGTTGATCGCCCAGGTACATCCCGGGCGACTCGAGGCTCACATCGTGGAGGAAATGGCCCGCCTTTTCGCCGATGGCAAGTTCGAACGCGCCCTGGCGCTCGCCCAGTCCATCCCAGACCAGGATATTCGGGTGACCGTCTTGCTCTCTTGGGCGGAGTCCATGGCCGAAGATGATACGGAAAACCAGACGGCGCAGGTCATCTCCCTGGTCCTTGACGAAGCCGCTTCCCTCAGCGAACCGCGGAAGAGCGACATTGGGCTCAGAGCGGTCGGGATTCTGCTCAGCGCCGGAGAGCTGGAGAGGGCACTGACCGTCGCCCGATCGATCGATGACCCGGCGCGCAGGGTGCAGGCCCTGGCCGCTACGGAGACGGGGGGAGGGGGCGACACGGAGACGGAGGGAC
>JAYELL010000105.1 GCA_034717495.1 Chloroflexota bacterium
TGGCCAGTCACTGAAAAGCTACTGGCTGGAGTTACGCACTTGGCAAAATCCGGGTCAAATGACATCCTGAGCCTCGCCAGCACGCCAGCAGGCGGTGCGTGAGCTACGCCAGCAGGCGGTGCGTGAGGTCGGCGGTCCGGGAGGACTTCGAAGGGCGGCATTTGACCGGTTGGCACACTTCGATTGCTCCCTACGGTTGCACTCAGTATGCGAACTGCGTAACTCCAGTTACTGAGTTCCTGGCGCGTGTTTCGGCAATACGCTGTCTGGCCACGAGCTGCGGTTTACGAGTATGATCCATACTGCTTGATCGTCTCATACATAATAATGACATTTTCTACCGGTGTTTCCGGAAGCAAATAATCATGACTGGGCGAGGCGATGAAGCCACCGCCCGGCATCATGGTATCCAGCGTATCGATCGTCAGTTGCCGGGCTTGTTCACCTGTGCCCTCGATCAGAGCCTGGGTGTCGACACAGCCGAAGAAGGTGATGTCCTGGCCGAAATCCCGCTTGAGACCGCCTAACTCCATGCCGGCGGCGTAGGGCTGGATCGACTGGACGCCGTCCATACCGATCTCGATCAGGTCGGGCATGAAAAGGCGGATGGAGCCATCACAGTGCAGGACCACCAGTTTGCCATATTGGTGGCCCAGGTCGACGAAACGTGCTAAATGGGGCAGGATGAATTGGCGGAACAGGGGTGGACTGAGCAGGGGCCCGGTCTGGGCACCCAGGTCGTTGCCGATGAAAAAGATGTCAATTGCGTCGCCCGCTTCGAAGATGCGCCTGCTGACCTCCAGGTAGTAGTCGGCGGTGTAGGCCATCACCGCATCCACGATCTCCGGATTGTCGTACATCTGAAAGATCAGGCCATCGAAATCGAGAAGGTCGATGGCGTCATGCCAGAAGGGCGACCATTCACCGCCCAGGATAGCGTATTCGCTGCCCCACTGCCTGGCTTCTGCTTCGATCAGCGAGACATCCATCCAGTCGGGGTTGGGCCACGGGTATCTATGCATTTCAGCGAGGGTGGCGCCCTTAAGGGGATTCGTGAGCGGCATGCCATAGCCATAGCCGTGACGTTCGATATCGAAGGGTGAGCGCCAGGTGGCCCCGGGTGACAGCATCTGATCGGGGCTGCGTTCAGGTGGACCGGCGTAAGTGGAGAATACTCGCCGGAAGTCGTCGCCCAGGTATCTCAACAGCGCCTCGTCATCGGGCAGGTTCAGGAAGACGCGAGCCAGGTTTTTCCACTCTGGCGAAGCGCCCAACCAGCAGGGAACGTGGTCTGGTTCTGTATGATTGAAAGATGCCAGCACTCGTTCCTTGGATGTCAGTGTCATTATCGATCACCTCTTGTTCAGCCCATTTCAAGCGCTTCCGAAACGCTAGAATGTTTGGCGTTCCAGGGGGGACTCCTGGGTTACAGCGGCTGTGCCGTCGCCAGGCCGGTCGTAGCGCCCGTAACGGTGGACCGCTTCGATCATGGCTAAAAAGTTTTCGGGCGGAATGCCCTGCATGATGCTGTTGGAAGAACCGAGGACGTAGCCACCACCAGGCGCCAGTTTCATGCAGTATTCTCTGACCTTCTCGTCGATGGTTTCTTTTTTGCCGTAAGCGAGCAGGGCCACCGGAATATTGCCCACCATTGCGATCTTGCCCGCCCATTCCTGCTTCAGGGCGAAGATGTCGTTGGATTCAGGGGTAATAGGGTGAATGATGTCAATGCCTATATCGTACAGGCCTGGCAGGGCCAGGTCGATCTTACCAACGGTGTGAAATGCGACCTTTTTTCCCAACTCTTTGACCGGCAGAATCAGTCGCTTCATGCGGGGCGCAAAGATATCCTGGAACATATCAGGGTGGATGAGAAGACCCGAATTGTGGGCGATGTCATCGCGTACAAGGAAGAAAGCCAGATCATCGGCGAAACGATCGCAGACCGCCCGCATGATTCTGCTCTGATGATCCAGCAGGCGATCCATTAATTTCTCCAGAAAGGCCCGGTTGTCGTAAAACATATAGAGGGCATCGTTCATGCCCACGGCCAGCAATGCGCTGTCGAAAAAAGAGGTGAAACTGGCAACGACTCCGACCCCGGTGCCGTGAATTGCCCGCAAATAGCGCTCGAGATTATTGAGCTGTGCGGCCATTGAGCTGGGGGTCTCCAGATCATCCAGGTCGGCCAAACTCTTCACCGTGCCATCCACATAGTGTCGGGAGCCATCGGAGGCTGTCGCAAATACGTTGTTGGGGCGCCACGCGAAATCGCATACGACGGCGTCCATGCCGAGACGCTGGGCCAACTCCACTTGATCTTCCGGTGTCGCACCCTGGTCGCCGATGGTGCGATTGACGATTTGATAGTCCAGTTTACGTTCCAGGACATACTCGTAGACCGCCTGGCTGGTGATCCAGAACTCCAGATGAGGCAAGCGGTCGGCTTCCCGGTGCTGCAGGGCTGTCATCAAACGGTTGACGTCGGAGCGGTGATGGGGTGAAGGCCGTTGCCCCCGGCTGGATGACGAGAATGACAGATGGCCCAGGCCGTCCAGCGAAAGGTTCAACTCTTCAGGTTTGACGCGAGGCACGAACACGCTTTCGGAATCGGGGGCTGTCGTCAGGGGTAGACTAAGGCCAACCTCGTGCTCATCGTTCAGTTTGCTTCCGCAGGAATGGCGTATGATCAGCCGCGTCGGCAGGACCACGCGACGGGGCTGCAGGTTTGCCTCGGCTTCCAGCCGGCTCAGCAGCAACTGGGCCGCGTTGGTGCCGATTTCATAGACGGGTTGGACCGCTACGGTCAGGAAGGGGAAGAGTCGAGAGGTGTTGGGTAGATCGTCGAAGGAAACGAGAGCCATGTCCCCCGGAATACGCAGACCTCGGTTTGCCAGTGCATCGATGACCCCCATGGCAATGTTGTTGTTCCCTGCGAATATGGCGGTGGGATTGGCTCCCGAGTCGAGAATCTGCTCAGCCATGAGCTCACCCGAATGAATACGAAACTCGCCAAAAACGATCAGCTGTGGATCGACAGGGATTCCCTCCTCTGCCAGGGCGATTTGGTAGCCGGCAACGCGATCGGTAGAGGTCGACGTGTTATCGGGTCCCATGAGTGCCGCGATTTTGCGGTGGCCAAGCTCAATCAGGTGTTTCGTCAGCGCCCTGGCGCCTGCGATGGAGTCTCCACTAACGGTGTCCACATCCCAGTCGTCGATATGCCGATCGACCACAACCGTTGGGATGTTTCGGGTTCTGAGCAGGGAGAGGGTCTCGGGGTCAGAGGCGTATGGTGCTATGATCACGCCATCCACCCGCTGGGTGACGACTGCCTCCAGGTATCGACGTTGTTTTGCGGCGTTTTCGTCGGTATTGCAGAGAAATACCGAGTAGCCCTGGCTTTGCGCTGCATCCTCTACACCGCGGGCCACTGTGGTCCAGAAAGCGTTGGTGATGTCTGGTACCAACAGTGCCAGCGTGCGTGTCTGCCGCGAGCGCAAACTTCGGGCGACACCGCTGGGCACATATCCCATTTCCGCGATGGCCTGTTGCACCTTGGCTTCGGTGGCGGGACTCACGTTTCCCACATTGTTGAGAACCCGGGAAACGGTGACCGGTGATACGCCTGCTCGTTTCGCTACATCATCGATAGTCGCCACGACAGCTCCTGGCCAGACTGCAATTGCGTGATTGCATCAAACGATATCATGAAATCGTTTATCATTCAAGAAGCAGTATACGTTGACTCCGGCTATTTGTCAACCCGGTTTGCCTGAATGATGCTTAAATTGGATGATCAGCGCTCAGAAGTCAAATGGCTGCCCCCCCCCGGAACTTTGACGTAGGTCAATCGCTATGTTAAAATGGCGCAGCTTGCCGCCTGATCGTAGCCTGCACGAATCTACTTGCAGTTGTCAATGGCATCGCCAACTACCTTCTTGCAAAAATTCTGATCTGATGGGTTTGGAACTAACCGGCGTTGTCGCGTAGAAAGTGCAGCGCCGGTCTTCTTTGCGGTGAGCCGGTCGATGCCGCCGAGGAGCCACTCGCCACCGGTCCGGGTCACCGTTGTCAAAAGGATTGAAGATTGCGATTACCTAGTGTTGTTTTTGCCGTTGGCTTGCTGACAATGGCCCTGGTTGCGGGATGCGTGCCAACCGCTACAACACCCTCCGCGGCGGAGGCAACCGTGGAACCGACGCCAGCATCTGTCCCGGCGCCGGTTGTTCCCAGGAATGAGGAGCCATTCGAGCCAGCTGAGACCATGACTCCGGCCGCGGGCGCGTTGGACATTCCGGTCTACGGTTATCGGGTCATCAACGCATTTCCCCATGACCCCAACGCCTGGACACAAGGGTTGATTTTCGAGGATGGGCAGCTATACGAAGGAACCGGCCTGCGGGGACGATCTTCGCTGCGCCGGGTCGATCTTGAAAGTGGCCGGGTAGGCCAGATGGTGGAGATACCGGAGCCCTACTTTGGCGAAGGTATCACCGAGTTCGACGATCGACTCTTCCAGCTTTCCTGGCAGGAGAGCACCGGGTTCGTGTACGAGCAGGAATCCCTGAAACTGCTGGAAACCTTCACCTATGCCACCGAGGGCTGGGGATTGACCCAGGATGGCCAGCAGCTGATCATGAGTGATGGTACGCCGACCCTTCACTTCCTCGATCCAGACTCACTGGAGGTTGTGGATCAGGTGACGGTCACATTCGCGGGGGCACCGGTATCCCGGCTCAACGAACTGGAATACATAGAAGGGGAGATTTTCGCCAACGTCTGGCAAACCAATGTCATCGTCCGCATTGATCCCGATTCGGGAGAGGTGATCGGTGTCATCGATCTGAGTGGATTACTGGACCCGGAGGAGATCGATCAGCCTGCGGGCGTGCTCAACGGCATTGCCTACGATGACGAGAACGATCGTCTCTACGTCACCGGCAAGCTGTGGCCAAAGCTCTTCGAGATCGAGTTGATTCCGGAAGCCGAGTGAGGATTCTCATTTCGTGAACGGCGTTCTGGGCGTTTTCGCATATTTCATCTATTTCCCCGTCATCCTCATCGCCTGCTCCTACCTGACTCAATGGATATTCGGGTTGATCGAGGTGTCCTGGTTGGCGGCCTGGCTGCTCGCCATCACCACCGTATCCTTTCTGATGAACGGTTACGACAAGCTGATGTCGAAGGTGCTCACCGGTCTTCACCTGACTTTTTTGCCGCTACGGGTGCCGGAGGCCTATCTTATCTGGCTTCTAACCTTTCCGGGCGGAACAATAGGGACCGTTTTCGGTATGTTGATCTTCAATCACAAGACAGGACCCGACAGCCTTGAATACCGGATGCGTTTGATCCTGGCTCTGGGGCTGCAGTTCCTGGTGGTTGTTCTGATCGTCGCTTATCTGATCGCCTTCGGTGACCAGGCGATTGTGTTTCTGGAGGGTCTTGTCGAACGGTTGACCGGCTTTGTGGTTGCTGTGACCGATGGGGTGATCGATTTTATCTTCTGACCGCCGACCACTGACCGCCGACCGCCGACCGCCGACTTCTGACCGCGGTCTGTCGTCCGTCGTCTGCCGTCTTCTGTTGGTCGGTTACCAGGCCTGCTTCGCCAATGGCGGCATCGGCCCAATCGCGTCCCCAAATCTGGTTTTGGGCATAGCCGCTTTTTGGGCCATCAGTTCCTCGTATTCGTCATCTTCCACATAGGCAACGATTCGGGCAATGCTGCTCTCCCCATCCACGAAGCGCCAGGGGAAGCAGCCAATATTGACCCGTCGATTGAGCAATAGGTCGATATCGCCACCTACGCACTCCGCGTGGACAATGCCGAGGGGAAACATCTCGATGTGCATGAGCTGGTACTTGTCATCGGTGAAGATGTCAGCCAGTCCCCCGCCATACTTCTGCTGGAAGTGGGCTTCCGCCTCGCGGGCCTGGCGGGGCATCCAATTCCGGACAATGGTATTCATGGGATGGTCGGCACTGCCGCAATCCACACCCAGCCACTTGAGTTGTTTGGCCTGGCACCATTCAGCGAATTCGCGGTCGGGACCAGGATGTTTGACCATATAGGCTATTTCATCCGCTGTCGGCTGATCCCATCCGAAGTGGTGAAAGCCGGTGTGGATAATCAGGATATCCCCTTCACGTACCTCGACTCGCTCTTCGACCATGGCCGACGTGTAGATGTCATAATCGCCGGCAGCATCGGACAGATCGACGATCACGCCTGGGCCCGTGAGATAATCCATGTCCAGGCTGGCAATATCTTTTCCTGGGGTGTAGAAGTGAATCTCTCCATCCAGGTGGGTACCTAGATGATTTGAGTGGGTAAGCAACTGGCCGTTTGCGCCATTGGGGGCCAGGCGCTTGAAATATTTCAACTGCAATGGCTCGTAGGTAGGCCAGGCGGGTGTCCCAATACCCAGCGGGATCGTTAAGTCAATGAATTTCATCGTCAGCCTCCATGATTTTTTGCCAGCTGCCGCTGTCCAGTCGTGAAGCGATTTTCCCTTGAAGGTTTGTCAGCAGGCTGTCGTAGGCTTCTTTGGATTCAGAGTTCTCCAGCTCGCGTACCAGGAACAGGATCCAAAAAACTTGTTCCTCTTCGGTTTCTTTCAAGGCGATGAGGTCCGCAGTATCCTGCAGGGTGCCATCAATATCAGGATCGTAATAGGTGTCAGGCATGAGGTTGTTCTCCTGTGAGTTGGGTAAGAGTAAGTGGACGCCGCTTTCCCGGGTAACTTGCCTTCGCCGGTCAAGTCAATGGTAATCCACGACAACGACAGAGTCTGCAAGGTCCCGGATGTACGCCACGAATTCCTGATGAACCGGGTGGACCTGGTAGGACTCCATGTCTGCCAGGCTCGCAAATCGCGTAAGCAGCGCGACATCGTAGGCGCGATCGGACGGGACCACGTTGCTGCCAACCTCGATCTGCTTCAGCGATGGAATCTTTCCCTGCATGTTGCGCAAACGTTCGACGACCCCGGTAATTATTGCCGGACTCCTGTCTTTCAATCTGAACAGCACGATATGGGTTAACGGCAGGTCTGCGGTCGGCCCGGTTTCCCCAGAGTCCACTGGCTCCAGGGCAAGCCGCATGATAAGCTCTCCATATTCCTCAGCGCCGGTATAGGTAAAGCCAAGTTTCTCGTAAAAGGGTCCTGGGCTGCCTTGGCCTGGCACATGGCTCACCAGTAACTCGGTTGCCCCTGGACGGGTACAAACGTAATTCACCAGTTCGCTGACGGCTTTTCTGCCAAAGCCACGGCCTTGAAAGCGCTCGTCGATCATGAGGCGCCAGAGAAAATACTCAGGTGTGTTGGCATCATCGGATAGCATGATGAAGCCAACAGGCACGTCGTCGGCGTAAATCCCCCGAAACCAGGCCTTATCGGAGAAGTGGGCCTGGGCAACAGATCGTTCGTTGGAGGCAACGTAACGTTCCTGATTCGGAGCCACGTTCAGGGCCAGGATCGGACGCAGGGTTTCTTCCGTGATCTCGCACAGGGTGACGGTCGAGGCTGAATCTACTGTTAGTTGTTCGTCGCTCACTTCTATTTCTCATCCTTCAGGTGATCAGTCACATTGAGAAAATCCAGGCGGGCCGGGGGCGAAGGCTGCTCCTTGTCGTCCGTGCCGGGCAAGCTGAGTCTCGAGACCGAACCGCAGTCGATTCGAAGTCGGTAGTAGTGGTTTGCAGCAAGGCCCAGATAGTGGGCGATGATGCCTCGCAGGGGATCGGCGTGTGAAACCAGGATGACCTGTTGCTCGCCAGGTGACTGGCGCAGGCCTTCGACAACGGCCACGCTGCGCTCCTGAACCTCCAGGCCGGTTTCGCCGCCTGGAAACCGGAAAGTGGCAGGGCCCTCGTAAAAATCAGGCCATCGCGGATCATTGGCGATGATCTCATCCACCAGGCGTCCCTGCCAATCGGGCACCCTGGTCTCGGCAATCCCTTCATCTACCAGGACTGTTGGCACAGACTCGAACTGCCCGGCCAGGATCTGCGCTGTCTGAAGTGCTCGCCGAACGGGGCTGGAAAGCAGCACCACTGGATTGCCCGAAAGATGGTCATTGAACCACTGTCCGGTTCGTTGCGCCTCCCTTTTGCCTCGCCGGTCAAGGCTTACGTCGGACCAGCCACAGATCCGCCGTTGGTTGTGCCAGGAAGTCCATCCGTGTCGAACGAGATAAAGTGTCAGCATCAACGTCAGAATCCTTGTTGCCTGGTACTTGCGTGCAATGGGTTGAAATCAACCAAGGGGGCAGAAAGGGATGGTCCGTGAATCGCCGGGAGCGGCCGTCGCGGAAGCCGTTGCTGCGGGCTGGTGTTAGCCAAAAAAATCGTTATCCGGTTCGTCGAAGGCGGCCAGAAAACCAGCCAGCATATCGGATCCGGAGGTGGCGCCGCGACGCATGATCTCCGACGCTGCATGTCTAATCGGCACCGGGTCTGCGCTGCTCAGGGCTTCGAGAAGGTCGTGCCAGGGCTGCGACACAGCGCCAGTTGCGGCCATCTCGAGGAAAGCCAGGCTAAAATCGCTGGTCCTGCCGCGAGCGGCCTTGATCACCGTTTTGCCAACCTGCTCGGCCGCCAGGGGAACATCGCTCAATCCCATGGAGCCTACGGCGCGCAACCCGACCAGCCAACCGGCCAGCCAATCGTCACCGGCTGGCGTCAGACCTGGTCCCAGGCCGGCCAATCGCTGGGCGAACAGGGCAACAATGCTCATTTTCCCGTGATGGTACGCGTCCAGAAGGCCGTTGGTCAGGCTGGCTGCCTGGGCCTGAACGATTGTCATGGCTGGACGGCTACCAAAGGCACCCTGCACCTGCTTCTGTGGCTCCGACGCAAAGCTGGCGGTTGGTGCTTCCAGGGGAATGGTTTCGCGTAACCAGGCCAGGTTGGTACGCACGACGAACGGCCAGGCAGCCAGACGATTGAAGTCAGGAACCGGGTCCCAACTGATTGCCGCTTCCAGGTCGAGACGCCAGCCAGGTCCGAGATGCAGGCAACGGCCGTCGCCGGTGATGCGGCTGCCGCTGTCGATCAGTGCCAGGGCCTGATCACGACCGACGACTGCGTTCAAGGGACCGTCGCCGACCTTGTCGCTCACCAGGGCAAAGTGCTGTCCCTGTAAGGTCACCAGATTGCACGCCTCGGCAAATGCCGACTCGACCGTGGCTTCCAGTTCGGGGTCCAACAGGGTGGGTAGAATTGTCGCGCTGATCGATTTGAGGTGGATCATCAGATGTGATGGACATTCAATGCCAATTTCAACGGTTTGTTGCTACCGGGCGCGATTCTACCATGAGTGGAAGGAAAGTGCCAGCGTGTCAACCGGCGAGCAGAGCGAGCACAATCCCGCCCGCCAACACTGAACCGATCTGGCCCGCCGTATTTGCGCCCATGGCGTGCATCAGCAGATGGTTGTCGAAATCTTCTTCCTGTCCAACCTTCTGGACAACCCGGGCAGCCATGGGAAAGGCGGAAATGCCGGCAGCACCGATCAGGGGGTTGAACTTCCCCCCGGAGGTCGCGTACATCAACTTGCCGAAAAGCAGGCCTGCCACGGTGTCGAGGACAAAGGCGAAGATGCCCAGCAACAGAATCATCAGGGTTGTTACCTGCAGGAACTCACTGGCAATCATTGTAGACCCGACGGCCAGGCCCAGAAATATCGTGGTAACGTTGGCGATTTCGTTGCTGGCCGAATCGGCCAGTCGATCTACCACGCCCGACTCCCGCATCAGGTTTCCGAACATCAGCATGCCGATAAGAGGGGTTGCCAAAGGTACCAGGATTCCGGTGACCAGCGTGACCACGAGGGGAAAGAGGATGCGGGTCGTTTTGGACACAGGGCGGGATGTGTATGGCATTCGCACCTGGCGTTCTTTTTTGGTCGTCATCGCGCGCATGATGGGTGGCTGTATGATAGGTACCAGGGCCATGTAGCTGTAAGCTGCGACGGCAATGGGTGCCAGAAGATGGGGAGCTAGTTCGCTTGAAACATAGATCGAGGTTGGGCCATCCACCGCGCCGATGATTCCGATGGAAGCGGCTTCGTTCAGGTTGAAACCCAGCACCAAGGCCAGAAGCAGGGTTGCGAAAATGCCGAACTGTGCTGCGCCACCAAGCAGGACCATCTTGGGATTCTCCAGCAGAGGGCCGAAATCGGTCATGGCGCCGATTCCAATGAAGATCAGGAGC
This sequence comes from Chloroflexota bacterium, assembly GCA_034717495.1. Classification (NCBI taxonomy): domain Bacteria; kingdom Bacillati; phylum Chloroflexota; species Chloroflexota bacterium. The sequence goes on from JAYELL010000105.1 coordinate 10,220, forward strand.
GGGAAAAGCTCGGTTGCGATGCCCACATCGTACAGCATGCCGAGAAGGCCGTCGGACTCGGTCAAACCGGTGAGCGGTATGTTGGCCAGGATAGCGCCGACGCCAATGGGCAGCAGCAGCACCGGTTCGTACTGTTTGGCGATAGCCAGGTAGATGAGCAGGCCACCGACGGCTATCATCAAAACGTTACCCAGTGTCAAGGCCGAGATACCGGCAGTAATCAGGCCAATGATGTCCGTGTTCATGCAAAGCCTCTTGGTTCTGGCTTGTCCGGGTCAGGAGAAGCGCACCAGTGGGTCGCCATAGGAAACCCTGCTTCCGGGAATCACTGCAATTTCAGCGATTTTACCGCTGCGTGGCGCTTTGATGCTGTTCTGCATTTTCATGGCTTCCAGCACGCAGATCTCATCTCCCCGTTCGATCTCGTCGCCCACTTTCACGCTGAGTGACAGAATGGTTCCGGGCATCGGCGCATCGACACTTTGCACGCTCTGCCGTTCCTCCTCAGACAGGTGAGGTCTGGGAGGCAGCGGCGGACGACCGGTCCCTGGAACGGTTGTATGTTGACTGGGATCGGCAGGGACGAGCTCCGGTGTGACCGTCGCCTCCGCGGCGGCTCCCTGCCATTCGACGTCTACCTCGAAATCCTTGCCGTTCACTTTCACTTTGATGGGGGAACGTTTTGCGTCCTCTACCTCGACCAGGTAGGTCGCATCGCCGACATTGACACGAAAACTTCGCATGGTGTCATCCTCTCGCCGTTTCGTCTGACCGCCGACCGTCGACCGCGGCTGCTTCTACGCTGACCGCCGCCTTCGTGCTCCATACCATCGCCGCGTCGCCGTGTCACCGCGTCACCGCGTCACCACGACGCCGTGTCGCTGACCGCCGTTTAGGGTTCTCGTTTCGGGTGCCCGGGCTGCCATGAATGTAATTTGCGACCAAAACCGACGGCCGCCCACCTGGTGAGGGTTGGTGGCAGGCGCCAGGGAATCGACTCCTCGATCTCCTGTTCCGTGCGCAGAATGGCGAACGCTGCAGCGATGGCCGCCATTTCTTCGGTCGTGGGCAGTTCACCTCCCGGCGCAACACGCGCCGGCGCCCGGGCATCGGAAGCAGGCTCTTTGGAGGCCGACCGGCCCATTTGCCAGGCAGATAGTCTGCCCATCAGAACCATGATTCCCCATAGCAGGATCAGGGCCGCGAAGACAAGGCCCATTCCTATTACGGTGATCTTCAATCCTTCGAAAAAGGTTGTATCCATGTGTTTCTGTAGTTCAACAGCTCTCCAATGGCAGGCGAAATCCCGAGTCGGTTGAGCTCGCGCTAAACGGGGCTCAAGCCATGTTTTTTGGGCGGGTTGGTTGCCACCTTGCCCCGCAGGATCTCCAGGGCCGCTATCAGCCGGGGCCGTGTCTCGCGCGGTTCAATGATCTCGTCGATCTGACCCATATCCGCTGCCACATACGGATTGAGGAATTTCTCCCGATACTCCTGGATGAATTCCGACCGTGCAAGGGCTGGATCCTCGGCCGCCGCCAGTTCACGGCGGTAGAGAATGTTCACAGCGCCTTCAGGTCCCATCACAGCGATCTCGGCGCTCGGCCAGGCAAAGGCCAGATCGGAGCGCATTTGCTTGCTGCTCATGGCAATGTAGGCACCGCCAATGGCCTTGCGGATCACGATGGAAATCTTGGGAACCGTGGCTTCGCAATAGGCATATATGACTTTGGCACCGTGCCGGATGATTCCGTGATGCTCCTGGTCGAGCCCGGGCAGATAACCGGGACAATCGACCAGGGTAACTACCGGTATATTGAAGGCATCACAGATTCGCACGAAGCGGGCAATCTTATCGCTGCTGTCGATATCAAGAATCCCCGCCAGATAGGCGGGTTGATTGGCAACAAATCCAACTGAGTAGCCGTCCAATCGTCCAAAGCCCACGATGGCATTACGGGCATAATAGGGTTGGATCTCGAAGAAACTGTCCCGATCGACGATCATATCGATCACCTGCCTCATATCATAGGGCTGGGTGTCCTCATCGGGAATAATCTGATTCAAGCCGTCGTCCATGCGATTGGGGTCATCATAGGGTTCCACGCGCCGCGGATCTTCTGCGTTGTTGGGCGGCAGATAGGTCATGAGCTGTTTGACCTGGAGAAAAGCCTGCTGTTCGGAGTCTGCCAGCAGATGGGCGACTCCACTCTTGGCGTTGTGTACCACGGAGCCGCCCAGATCGCTGAAGTTGATCTCCTCGCCCGTCACGGTTCGGATGACATCAGGACCGGTGACAAACATGTAACCAGTTTTGCGGACCATGATGACGAAATCGGTGAGGGCCGGCGAGTAAACGGCGCCACCGGCACTGGGTCCCAGCACAACGGAGATCTGCGGGACGACGCCGGAGGCCATCACGTTACGGGTGAACAGTTCCCCGTAGGCCGCCAGGCTGCGCACCCCTTCCTGGATTCGCGCGCCGCCAGAGTCCACGAGACCGATGATCGGTATACCGCTTTCCAGGGCCACATCCATGATCCGACAGATCTTGTTGGCTTGCACCTCGGAAAAGGAACCGCCCAGTACCGTGAAATCCTGGGCGTAGATAGCCACCTTGCGGCCTCGGATCGTGCCGAATCCAGCAACCACGCCATCGCCAGGATACTTTTTGTGTTCCATGCCGAAGTCGGAGATATTATGGGTCGCAAGAGCACCCAATTCCTGGAAACTACCCTCATCCAGGAGGGCTGCCAGACGTTCGCGCGCGGTCAGTTTTCCCTTGGCATGCTGGGCATCGATGTTGCGCCCGCCCCCTCCTTCAACAGCCTTGTGCCTGAGCTTGCGAAGTTCGCTGATTTCAGAGTGATCTTCGTTCATCGCTGCCCTTCCTTGATAAACTGTTTGAAGAGTCTTGTCCATGGGCTTGCCGGGTCTTCAAAGTGTGCGTCCACTTCCTGCTTTGCCCGGTGCTACCCCGTGTGTTATAATCGCGTTCATGGAGAGGTCGCATAGTCTGGCCGAGTGCGCGCGTCTCGAAAACGCGTAGGGCTAATTACCCTCGAGGGTTCGAATCCCTCCCTCTCCGCCTGTTGGCATCCGGGCTCCGCTCAAGCGGGGCCTTTCGATTTATGGTGTGCTTTCAGGTAATTGGAAAGCATCGTTTGACCCCATTGTAGCATCTTGATATCACCGTGACTATGACCTAGCTCATACTCCTGCCAATCTGTGGCTGATTTTGTTAGCCATCCCCTGCAGTGGTATAATGCAGGCCGTCGTGGAGAGGTCGCATAGTCTGGCCTAGTGCGCGCGCCTGGAGAGCGCGTATCCCTTTTAGGGATCGAGGGTTCGAATCCCTCCCTCTCCGCCATTGTTCGACGAGCCGGCATCGTGGATGGTGCCGGCTCGTCGATTCCATCGATCCATTTACTTGCCACTGGCATTGACCTGCGGTAAAATGCTCATGGTCGTGCTAGACGGGGCGGTAGCGGCGCCTTGTAACCCGAAATCCGCTATAGCGGGGTTGAATTCCCCTTCGGAGGGCTGACGGCCACCGGGACTGCCTGGCTAAGCGGTATAGAAGGCTGGGTCCTGTGCGGCGCAGGCCTGTGAACCTGGTCAGGACCGGGAGGTAGCAGCCATAAGCGGCAACCTGTGGGTGCCACGGGAGTGCCTGGCTGGAGCTGGCTGGTCCGGTAAGCCGGTGGGCGCAGTTCGAAGAGGGGTGCACGGCCAGTTCTAATCCTCTTCTGTTCATGGAAGATAATCCAGAAGGACGGACCACGGCGGTCCGTCCTTTCGATTTTCTGGTGCCATTTTTCAGTGGACACCGATCGTTTTCACCGAGACATGGTCCCTGATAGCGGAACTCAGGGGGGAACCGCTGGTTTCCAGACGTTGACCATCCCTGGCCCGGTATAGACCAACAATCAATTGATACTGCCCGACAGGCGTTGATGCGGGCACATCCAGCCGATGGGTGTCTCTCACCAATTCTCCCGCCAGCCAATTCGAGGTCGGGTAACGCCCGCCGACAGGCTGCTCCTCCACACTGGCTACGACCTGTCCCTCCTCCGAAAGTAGCTGTACGACTACCACCAGCCTCTCTCCCTCCAGGTTTCGGTTTGCCTGCCAGAGAAACGAAACCGGCACGCTGTCTCCGGGGCTGATGGCGGTTGCAGGTGAACTGGCTTCCACCAGGGTGAGGCCTTCGAATTCGACCCCACCGGCCGGTGGTTTGGGCAAATGAGCCGGGCGATACACCTCAACTGTCCCCAGGGTGACCTGATCGGCGGATGCCTGCACCCCAGCCGTGACGGTTAGCGGTTGACCCGTCGACGGATCGTAGACGACGATCGCCAGGGAATACTGGCCGGGCGGTGTTCCGGGTGGAATATGGAGTCCAAGGGGCTGTGCAATCGCCAGATCTCCAGCCTGCGAGAGCAGGTTACCGCCCAGGGGTTCGTCTTCAACTGCCCATACCATGCCAACCTCGTCGACCAGGCGGGCTGAGAGTGCGACCGGCTGTCCCGCCTGCTGCGGCAGCTGAAGGAATCGCAGGGGACCGGTGTACAGCCTGGTTCCCGATTCTGTCCTCAGTGCTACTGGCGAGGGATCGGCCGCCATGGCCAGCCAGTCATCGAAAACAGCCGTGGGTTCCGGCGGAAAGTCATCTTGAGTAGCAGCCGATTGCCAGTTTTGGACCCGCAGAAACGCCTCGCCGTTGTAGAGCCGGTCGTCGACGGGGATCCATTTACTGGAAAGCTGCGAACGCACCAATCCATCGGGATCATTTACGGTGTCATAGATGCGGTACTGCCAGAGTCGATCGAAAGTCCGGGAGACCAGATCGAGCTGATCCCGCATGAGTTCGGAGGGTAAAGCGTAGAAATCGGAGCGGGGGTCGCCCCAGCCCAAATCGGGATTTCCATCCAGGTGTCCGGTCTGGAGGATGACAGCGCTCTGTTGAAGCTGAGCGTCGTTGGAGTGATCGGCTGTATAGTCACTGAGACGGCCGCGCCATGCGATCGAAGCGGGCCAATACGTCAATAACGGGGGATAGGCATAGCCGGCATTGACCAGGATTGCATCGCCGGGCCGCCACCGTTCAGCCAACTCGCGAACTGCGGTGCGGTGGTCGTCAGAGGCAAAACCGGGGTCGGACCAGAAATCCTTCAGCGACCAGGCAGATCCCAACACGAGCAGCGCGAGCATGCCAGCGGCGATCCACCTGCCCGCCGGTTGGCGCCACAGAGCGACGGCGTTCAAGCCCATGGCGAGTAGCAGCGCGAAGACCGGCCAATAGGTGAAAAGATAGCGGACGTGGTATAGTGGCGTCAGCAACGATGCGAGCAGAATCAGGAGCCCCGGACCAAAGGCTGCCACCAGAACCAGGGCGGTCGCCAACTTGTGGTCGCTTTGATTTGAACCTGGATTTTCCCCAGCTGCCTCACCGGTCCCTTCGCCCGAATGCAGCACGCCAAAACCAGCCAGTGCGGCCAGGATTACCAGTCCCAGTGTGAGCAGAAGCAAAGGCCAGAATAATCCCGGATCAGCTGATTGGCCGAAGCTCAATCCTGTCCAGCTCTCAATCAATGCCTGGCCAAACCGGGGGGCGGTCCGCCATGGCGGCACGGGGGGATCAGTGGCCGGGCGCCAGGCCACAGGCAACCAGGGGAGATAGAGCAACGCGGCCCCAAGCTGGGAAATCACCCAAATAACCAGGGGTCTCCAACCATTGCCCAGATGCGTGTCAGGAAGGTCCATGGAACGCGTCCGGTTCGAAGTTGGAAACGCCCGCCAGAGCAGCAATGGGATCAGCAACAGGTTGACGCTGATCAGCAGGAAAGCAAAGTAGTAGAGGGTATACATGCCGGCGGCGGCTGCCAGCGCATAGATGACTGCCGGCCAGGCAAGAGCGCCTGGGGTTCGTTTGCCGAAGAGGAAGGGAATGGTGGCCAGCAAGACAACGATGCCAAGACTGGCGCCCAGGGTGTACATGCGGACTTCCTGGCTATACCAGATGGCGAAGGGAGAGATGGCCACGAGCAAGGCGGCCAACAGACCGATTCTCCCTCTCAGTTGCAGCCTGCGCGCCAGCAGCCAGATCAATGGAACCAATAACACCCCGAAGAAAAGGGACAGGAAGGCCGAAGAAAACTCCAGCCGGTACCCCGTTGTGCCGGCCTGCCCGGTGGGGAAGCCGGTAAGCGCTAGCCAGGCCCGGAGCAAGAGATAATAGCCTGGCGGGTGAATATCGCGGGCTGTGTGTCCGATCAGAGCGCCGACCGGTTTGCCTGCCAGAAAGACAGACACGGTCTCGTCGTACCACAGACTATCCCTGCCCAACTGAATCAGGCGCAGGGCAAAAGATCCCAGGGTGATGGCGGCCAGCAGGAGGGCTTCCTTGAAGCGGCCAGCAGGAGGACGCGTGGTCATGACGCGATGGTATCACCAAGTCTGGCGAAAGGCAAACAGCTGTTTCTTGGCGGGGGGAACACAGAAGCCGCCCCTATGGGCATAGGGACGGCTCTGCGGGGGGAGGGGCAATCTGGATGTGAGCGGGTGATGGGGTTCGAACCCACGACTCTCGGCTTGGGAAGCCGAAGCTCTACCACTGAGCTACACCCGCAGTTATGCTTTCATTATACCAGCTTGGGTGGTAGTGTCAAGGAGAATTTCGATCTCATTCAATCGACTCGGCGTCATCCGATATCTCGGTTGAGTCGCCAGGTTGAGCACTGCTGCGAAGGTGGGGGAAGAGCAGCACATCTCTGATCGCCGTGCTATCGGTAAACAGCATAGCCAAGCGGTCGACGCCGGTGCCAAATCCACCCATGGGTGGCATGCCGTAGCTCATCGCCAGGATATAATCTTCGTCCATCGGATGACGGTCCTCGTCGCCGGCGGCGTAGATTTCCTGCATCATTTCCATACGTTCCCGCTGATCCACCGGATCATTCAGCTCGGTGAAGGCATTGCCCATTTCCAGGCCGGCAATGAAGAATTCGAAACGTTCCACGGTGGTGGGGTCATCCTGGCTCTTTTTGGCCAGGGGACTGATTTCGATGGGGTAGTCGAGCACGAAGGTGGGTTGAATCAGATTCGGTTCGACGTAGTTGCCCAAAAGGGAGTCGATCAGTTTGCCGCGGTTCGTGGTAGATTCCGGTTGGTGGCCTCTGGCCTTCATCGCTGCAGCCAGGCTTTCCGCTGTCGAATACCCGGCGTAGTCAATGCCGGCATGTTCAATGATTGCATCGCGCAGGGTGACGCGGCGCCAGGGAGGCGCCAGGTCGATCTCCTGTCCCTGGTAGGTGATGGTCGTGCCGCCTGTCAGTTCGCGGGCCACGTGCGCGATCATTTCCTCGGTGCGTTGCATCACGCCATGATAGTCGGTGTAAGCCTCGTAGAATTCGAGCTGGGTGAATTCAGGATTGTGCTTGAGGCTGACACCTTCATTGCGAAAGTCGCGGCCGATCTCGTAGACGCGCTCGTAGCTGCCAACCAGCAAACGCTTCAGGTAGAGCTCAAAGCTGATCCGCAGATAGAGGTCCTGGTGGAGCTGGTTGTGGTAGGTCGTGAAGGGCCGTGCGGCTGCACCGCCGTAGATCGGCTGGAGAATGGGCGTCTCGACTTCCAGAAAGCCATTGGCATCCAGGTACCCTCGCAGGGCGCTGACCAGTTTGGCGCGCGTCACAAACACCTCGCGCACCTCTGGGTTGACCATCAGATCGACATAACGACGACGATAGCGGGTCTCCACATCCTTCAAACCATGCCATTTATCGGGCATGGGCTCCAGGCTCTTTGAAAGGAGCTGGAGGTGCTTAGCCTCGCAGGAGATCTCTCCGGTGCGGGTGCGGAACATTTTACCGGAGACGAGGATGAAGTCCCCCAGGTCGATCAGTTTCTTGAAGACCGTATTGTAGGTCTCGACTCCCAGGGCATCTCTCTTGGCAAAGATCTGAAGGCGTCCGGTGCCATCTTCGATATGGGCAAAGGAGGCCTTGCCCATGATCCGTCGGCTGACCAGCCGGCCGACAACACAGACTTCGACAGAAGGGGATTGCTCGCCGGCTGCTTCCGCCTGTTGGAAGGCCTCGATCGCGCCAAGACAGGTGTGCGTGCGCTGCTCGTCCAGTCGCGGTGGGTAGGGATCGACGCCCAGCGCTCTCAGCTCATCAAGTTTCTCAGTTCGGACGCTCTCGCGATTTTTATTAGTCTGCGACATGGAGGCCTGGCCTTTCACATAGATAAGCGCCGCGACCGGGGTCGCGGCGACAGAAAAGGAAAACGGCAGCAAGCATCGCCGTGAGGATCAGTTGATACCGACGATCTCGAACTCCAGTTGTCCGCCAGGTGTGTCAACCGCGACAGTGTCGCCGACTCTCTTTTCCATCAACGACTGCCCCATGGGGGATTCGTTGGAAATGCGCCCGTTGCTCGGATTGGCCTCCGCCGACCCTACGATCATGTAGGTTTCGTCGTCGGAATAGCCGACTTCACGTATCGTGACCGAACGGCCCAGACCAACCTGGTCGGAGGGGGAGTCTTGATTCTCGATAATCACCGCATACTTGACTTTGCGCTCCAAATCCATGATACGGCCTTCGAGGAAGGCCTGTTGGTTCTTTGCCTCGTCGTAGCCGGCGTTTTCTGAAATATCGCCATCGGCCTTGGCGTCCCCAATTTTCTGGGCGACGTCGGCCCGACCCTCGGTACGCAGATAGTCCAATTCTTCCTGCAGCGCCAGCAAGCCTTCTTTGGTGATGTAGACAGGTTTTGGTTTTCCGTTTGCCATAGCGTTTTGAATTGACCTCGATGAATTGGGATGTTGCCTTTCCTCGACTGGAGGTGTATTGTCGTAACGGCACCACCTGCATCCAACAAAGCCCGGCACTCGCAAAAGTGCCGGGTGAAACTAACTTTTCGGTTTCTGATTGGAATGTTCCCATCTGAAAATGCAACAACTGAGAGCCGCCTCTCAGTTGTCCCTCAGACGGACCTATTATACCGCAAAACCTGGCAGATGCAAACTTGGCACCCGGTCACTCGAATTCACCGGCCAACAGAAACTCGCAGGCTGGTGATCAATCCCCGATTATTCCCCTGAGTCTATCGACGAAAGTCGGGGGAGATTGGGTTATCGATCGCTCAGGTTCTTCAGGTTCTTCGGGTTCCGTCTCAACAGTTCCGGTCTGAGCTTCCTGCTCGGGCCCGACATCGACTTTCTGGAGGGGGCCCGGTTCAATTTTGCCCACCGGACGCCAAAGGCGTTCCGCGTATTGATCGCTGTTGGTGGCTTCGGCGATCTGCTCGGCGTATTCGGTCAGCGCCTTGCCTACCAGGTCTTCGCCGACCTGCCTCGATGGTCCGAACACTGCCCGGACCTGGCTCTGAAACTGCCTCGCGGCCACTATCTTGCGATCCAGTGCTGCCCGGTTGATGGCTACGACCTCTGGAATCCAGCTGCCGGTCTCGTGCTCTGCCAGCACGAAGCCCAGGCTGTCCTGATCGCGTATTACCGAGGGATAGTCCTCGTAGAACAGGACGTTATAATCCTGGTTATGCAATATCAGCGCGGCATCACGCACCAGTTGATGATCCACGTGATGACCGATCGCAAGGGATGCATAGAGGACACAATCGGTGGGTGCCGGCGCCAAGGAGGCAAAGACCTGAGCCAGCTCCATGGCCAATTCCGATTCCTCCGCGGCGACCGGCCCGTAAATGGCCTCTTCGCTGTCGTACAGCCAACGTTTTCCCTGGGCATTTTTCCGGTAGACGCAATCAAGGTAGAGTCCGGGACGCCAGGCAGCCTGAAGAATGTCAAGCGCGTCCTGGTTCTCCTTCCGGCGCCCTTCCACAGAGTCCTGGGGCGCGCCAGGTTGTGAATGAATAGCCCTGGCAAACGGGGAGAGCGTCTTTTGGCCGGGCACGCCAGCGAAGACGGTGGAGACGATAACTGTTTTTCCTTCCAGGGTGCGCTGTGCGATTTGTCCCCCGCAGGAAAGAACAACGTCGTCAAAGTGGGGAGAGAGATAGATGTGCTGGACTGGTGACACGGTTTTGCTTCCTCCACGATGCATTGAAACGGGATTTTCGTGGTCGGTCAGAGTATAACACTGGCTGTTGTGTAGGGCAAGCGCGCCCCATATCTGAACAAACCGGCGACTGGCGGCATGAAATAATCAGTAAACGTTCAAAGGAAAACGAGTAGAACAAGGAGGCCTGTCATGCGAACCCTCGTAATCTTGCTTCTGTTGGCGCTGTTGCTGCCCACTGCCCAGGCAGCGGCCCAGGAGCCCTTCTTTTCGCCGCTGCCAGAACCGGTTCCGCCGGTAGACGATCTGGTTCCGACGCCCCGCCCCATGCTGCTGGAATGGCCCGGTCCGGTCCGGCTGACCTACTACCACGTCAACGTTGAAATAGACGATCAGATTGCCACGACCCACATCAAGCAGAATTTTTTCAACGGGACCAACACCCCGCTTGAGGGTACCTACATCTTTCCCCTTCCAGAACAATCGGCGATCTCTGAATTCAACATGATCGTGGATGGACAACAGGTTGAGGGTGAGATCAAACGAAAGGAAGAGGCCAGGGCGATCTATGAGGAGATAGTTCGGCGACGACGAGACCCGGCGCTTCTGGAATATGTGGGACGTGATCTCTTCCAGGCCCGCCTGTTCCCCATTCCGCCCGGGGGCGAACGCCAGATTGAACTGACCTACAGCCAGGTGCTACCGATCGAGAACGGGCTGGTCCGTTATGCATTTCCCCTGGGCAGAAACCCGCTGGTCGGTGGTCGTCAGAGCATTGTGGATCAGCTGGCGATTTCCGCCGTGATCGAAAGCAGTACACCCCTCAAGACCATATATTCTCCCAGCCATCCAATTGTCGTCCACCGGGAAACCGACTACCGGGCCATGGCAGGCTACGAGGAAAACAACGCCTCGTTGACCTCAGATTTTCAGCTCTACTTCGGGATCGACGAAAACGATATAGGCGTCAGTCTGTTCAGCTATAAGCCAGAGGGCAAGGATGGGTTCTTCATGATGCTGGCAGCCCCCGGTGTGGAGATCGACCCGGAACAGGTCGTGGCGCGCGATATCCTTCTGGTGCTGGACACAAGCGGGTCCATGCAAGGGGCCAAAATCCATCAGGCGCGCGACGCGTTGAACTACGTGCTTGAGCGCCTCAATCCTCAGGATCGTTTCAATATCCTGACCTTCAGTACCGGAGTACGCCAGTTCGAGTGGGATCTCCAGCCGGTCGACAGGATCGACGACGCGCGCCATTTCGCCAGCCAGGTGTATGCCGAAGGGGGTACAAATATCAACCAGGCCCTCGCTCAGGCTCTTTCGCAAACCGATCCATCGCGGCCCACGGTGGTGATCTTTCTGACCGATGGTCTGCCCACCCAGGGCGAAACAGACCCGCGCACTATCATCGGAAACGTACGCCACAACGCCGATCAGAACGTGCAGATCTTTACCTTCGGCGTAGGTGATGATGTGAACACGGTGCTGCTGGACACCATTGCCCAGGAGAACAGCGGCACCAGTGCCTATGTGCGACCCAACGAGAGCATCGATGAGGTCGTATCGGCATTTTACGCCAGGATCGCAACCCCGGTCCTGACCAATCTCGCACTGGACTTCGGCAGGGTATTCGCCGAAGATCTTTACCCCTATCCCCTGCCCGACCTTTTCGCCGGAGAGCAGTTGGTGCTTGCCGGCCGTTACCGGCAGGGCGGCCCCGTGGATGTCACCATCACGGGCATCGTGAATGGCGAAGCGGCCAGCTTTACCTTCGACGACCTGATGCTACGTGAAGAAGGAGGGGAGCCCTTCGTGGCCCGTCTATGGGCGACGCGCAAGATCGGATATCTGCTCAACGAGATCCGGCTGCACGGTTCCAATCAGGAGTTGATCGACGCTGTGGTGGCGCTCAGCTCCAGGTATGGCATCGCGACCCCCTATACCTCCTTCTTCGTGCCGGAACCAACCTTCGCAGGAGCGGCGCTGGATGGCCGTGTCCAACCGCTGGGCGCACCCTCCCCCACCCGCCTGCGCCAGGAGGTGGCCCAAGGAGAAATGGCGCCGTTGGAGAGCATCGTCGAGCTTGGAAAATCCCTGGCCCAGCAATTCCAGTCGGCAGCGGTGGAGATGCCGGAAGCGCCGGCTTCTGGCGCGCTGGCTGTAGAGGAAAGCGAAGCCCGCGAGGCCTTACGGTCTGCCGATACCGTGGCAGAGTCGCGCGCCGAGGAAAGCGGTGTACGCCACGCGCTGGACAAGGCCTTTGTCGCCCAGGGTGGACGGTGGGTTGACACCACGTTCACACAGGATGTGGTGAAACAGGAATTGATCTTCGGAAGTCCGCAGTATTTCGAGTTGCTGGCGTCCCATCCTGAATGGTCGGCCTACTTCGCGGTGAGCCCAAACCTGATCGTGGTGCTGGAAGAAATCGTCTACGTGGTGACCGACGCAGGAGAGACTCTCAGCGGAACGATGATAGTGGAGGATCATCCAGCCAATGGAACGGCCGGAATATCTGACGGGGCATCAATGGATGGGGCAGGGCAAACCGGCGCAAGCGATCTGCCCTCTGCTGAGACGGTTGCGGGCCAGAATCCCCTGTGTGCCGGTCCGGCAGCGGGTCTCGGCACGTTACTGATGACCTGCTTCTTGATTAAACGCAGGCACTTGTAGGTACTGGCATGGTTCGTTCAGCGCCGATTGAATACTCAAGCGCCTCGATGAGATGGGTGGCGAAACCCGCTGAACTTGCTGCACAGGCAGCATTCTTAGCCCAACTGCATCGCACTGACAGCGTCGAGGAGTGGCTAGCCTACGTCATCCGAGAACGCGTGGAATTGGAAGAAGCGGCCTTCATTGAAATGAAGCAAACGTTGGCAACTCAGGTTGGTTGAGATGCTTGGTACGACATCGGCGAGGGTGGGCCGCTTGCGCTGCCTGACAAGGCTTGCAGCCGACGCGAAGCGCGGCTGAAGCGGCCGTTAGGCAGCGCAAGAAAAACGCGGTATAATTGAGGCAACAGTGTTTCGCGGAGGTCGTTTATGAGTTGGCAAGATGACATTGTCGTTGATCCCACAATTTGTCATGGAAAAGCCTGTATCAAGGGTACGCGCATTATGGTTTCGGTTATACTCGACAACCTCGCTGCCGGTCTCTCTCCCGATGAGATTCTGCAGAGTTACCCATCCCTGAATCGTGAGGCGATACAGGCTGCTAATACCTACGCTGCCGAGTTGGCCCGCGAGCGTGTTGTAGCTATTCCGGCATAGACAACGCCATGTAATTCAAGATTGATGAGAATCTGCCAGTTGAGGTAGGCGATTTACTGCGCCAGGTTGGCTATAATGCCGTTACTGTCCTCGAGCAGCACTCGGGAGGCTAGGAGGTGTGCCATGCAAATGCGGCGTTTTTGGGGAATCCACGAATCAGGTAGACGAGTGATCCCAGACCGATTTATCAAGTTGGCAGCCCTCGCTCTGTTGTTGTTTGCGGCCACCACCGGGCCAGGCCCAATTGCTCAGGCACAGCAAGAGGTTTCCAGCTATGGGCTGGCCAAGGTGATGAGCGGTGTGGCCGGGCATACTGGCCCTTATTGGGAGGAGATGATTTCCATCGAGTCTGTGGAGGCCGACGCGACAGGCGGTGAGATCCGCCTGCAAGTCCGCTATAGTGACACCTGCACTGAACTGTATCAATTCCGCTGGGCATTTGAAGGGGACATCACGCAACTGCGCCCGGGCACAAGCTTTACCACAACCGGAACCGGGGCAATAGAGGGAGCGGCCTGTGGGGAAGTGGACTATGACTCTTTCATGAATATCATGGGCCTTGATGGCGTTCTTCCTTCTCCTCTCATACAGGATACTAGCACCCTGGGGGAATACGATACGATGGGTTCGGTAGGGCGCATATATGCGAAAGGGGCCGCAGACACCTATCGTACCAGCGGGTCAGGAAAACTGAGAGTAGACAAAAACGCTGGCCACGACTATATTGCCTTCCAGTTGTCCATCTACGCCGGCACCCCCTATTCCTTGGACCCACCCACGATCTATGGTCCACCGGAGGCGCAAACCATGTATTACGATGTCGTCTATCTCTATCAGGCGAACTGGCAAGGAGAGCCAGAAACGATTTCGCCCGGTTCGAGCACTGGCGGCAGCGAGGGCAGTGGCGGCAGCGACGGAACAGGTTCTGGCACGGGCGAGGGTGGCGGCAGCGGTGGAACAGGTTCTGGCACGAGCGAGGGTAGCGGCAGCGGTGGAACAGGTTCTGGCACGAGCGAGGGCAGCGGCGGAACGGGTTCCGGCACGGGGAGCGGCGGTACTGGCTCGGGATCGAGTACCGCTCCAGGCAGTGATTTCCCGCCGCCGCCATCTGGCTCCTCGGAACCGGCTGCGGTCGACCGTATGACCCTCCAGGCAGGGCAACGCCGCGTGGCGGCCGGCGATTTCGTTTACGTGCCGGTCTGGTTGGTCAACGGGGCCAATGTCGCCAACATCAACTTCAGCATAGGCTATGATGCCGGCGTCGCAGCGCCCGAGGGCGACCTAATCAAGGGCAATCTGCTGGCTAATGCGCTCTTCAGCAGCAACTCCGGAGAGCGAGGGCTGATCAGGGCCGGATTTGCCCAAACGAGCGGCGTCAACGGCACAGGCACGGTGGCTTACATGCCGTTCCGCGCAATCGGTCAGCCGGGCGATCAGACAGTGCTCGATGTGGGAGTCAGCACCATCAACGACTCCAGTGGAACGGTGTTGACGATCGACCGCATTGATGGGGCCATCCTGATCGTCGGCCCAGACGGCATGCTGCCGGGCGATTGCGACGGCGACGGGGTACTTACCGAGCTGGACGCCCTGTGCGCCCTGCAAATGTCGGTGAGGCTGATCCCCGAACGCCCGACTCTGGACGTGGACGGTGATGGCCAGGTAACGTCGCGCGATGCCGTGGTTATTCTCCAGGGCGCGGTCGGGAAAAAATAGGACACAGGTTCGCTTTGCAAGGAGATTCAGAGATGCGAAGACGATACTCTTACCTGCTCATTGCCTGCCTGGTATTGGGTGCCGCTCTGCTCAGTGCCTCGATCAGCCTGGCCAACTCAGTCACCGTTCGCGTGGGATCAGCGGAATCTGCGCCAGGCAGTGAAGTGGCCATACCAATCACTGTTGAGGGCGCGTCCGGTATTGGCGCCCTGCACCTGGAACTCATCTATGATGCAGCAGTCCTGGAAGCCACAACGGTAGAGAGGGGCCCCTTGCTGGGAGACAATGTCCTCCTTGATTTCAATGCGTCCGAGCCGGGCAGGCTGGTTGTCGGTCTCGTCAGCCTCGACACCATTGAAGGGGATGGCACCGTGTTGATGACGCACTTCACCGTGAAGGGTAAAAAGGGGCAGAGTACCCCGCTCCGCCTGGAGAACACGAAAGCGTGGGTCGGCAAAACCCATCTGGACATCCTCGTCACAAGCGAGGGAGGGGAATTCACGGTGAGTCCGCCGGCGCTGCCTGTGTCATTACCGCTCATCCTGGCCCTCCTGGCAATTGCATTGCTGTTCGTACTGCTGATTTTCCTGCTTCGCCGGCGACGGAAACCTCAGCCCGTTGTCCCAGCGCAATACGCTCCGCCGCCGGAGGGGGTGTCATCGGTTCCGCCGGCACAACCTTCTGCTGGCATACGCAGCTTTTGTCCTAACTGCGGCACGCCGCGAGAGGCTGGAAGCCAGTTCTGCATCAACTGTGGGCAGCGCCTGGAGGATTGACGGGAAAGGCCGCATATAAGGCCACTCGCCGACCTGCCGTGTGGGAAACGGCAGGTCGGCTCTGACAATGGTGAATCGGGCTGGCAGTCTCTTCGTTGCCGGCCCGATTCGTTCGCGCTTGCGGCCATCTGACAAGCCGGCGGGGCCGGCACGTTGCCAAACCCGCCACGTCGCCACCAGCTTTTCATCGTGCGTTCATCGAAGCCAAAGGCCTGCACAATGGCTTGTACTGGACAACCAAAGGCCAGCAAGGTGAGCACCAGCATCACGGTTTTTGCGTCGGTACGCAGTCGGTAGAACAGGGTGTCCTTGGTGGCACTGAAAGTGCGATCGCATTCATGACAAAGGATTGCCCGGAGAATCGGGATTACAATTTTGGAGTGAATACCAT
>JAYELL010000106.1 GCA_034717495.1 Chloroflexota bacterium
CGCCGCCTTGGTCGATGGCGAACTTGGCGGTGACTTCTGTTCCGGGCAGAACGGCGCCATCGCCGATATCGGTCAGATGCCAGAAAGTATCGTGCAGCGGAGACAGATCCAGCGCTTCAGCCACCTCAGTCGGGGTGGCGATGAAGCTCAGCATCTGCCTGGCGTCTTTTTCTCCGTAAGGAATTTGCAGAATGTCGCCGATGATGCGGTATTCGGTGGCGGCATTCAGTCCGAGGAAAAATTGCTGCTCGACCTCGTAGTTCCCGGTTCCCCAGGGGCAATCTTCATTATCGCTCTTAGTGGGCAGATTGATCTTGATCTCGTTCAGGTTGGCGGTGTAGATAGCGTTGTAGTCGTTGCAGCCGGTCTCGCCCTCCACCACACCAGAGGGCAGGTTGGGCAGGCGGCTGAATTGCGCCGTGAAATGGCTGCCCTCGACAGGCGGCTGCGGGTCGCCGATGTCGCCCAGCGACACCAGCGTCCAGGTCGTTCCCACCAGCGGTTCCCGATCGGCGGCGAAGACGATGTCGCCCTCGCGCGTGTTCAAGACCATGCGATCGCCGAGGATTTCGTAGCCGCTGGCCGTCGATAGCGTTTGCAGATACCATCGCTGAACTTGGTTCAGTGATCCGCCCGGACAGTCAGCCATGCTTGTGTTCATCCGTCCGGTAATCGAGAGATCGCCCTCCTGGGATTTGTAACCGGCTCTGAAGACGCCGCAAGCCGCATTCCCGCTCACGGTTCCGGTTCCGACCTTTTCATCTGGGGTGAACAGCAGGGTGACTGCGACATCTGCCGGCACCAACTCACCCACGATCATCTCCGCCTGCCACAGGATATGTTCCAGCGGCAGCTTCAGGGATGTGTAGTTGAGGAGGCCGCCGTCAACGGTGATCCGCAGGTTGGAGCCGACGATCTCGTAGGCCTGCGACGAACCCAAAGCCGCCAGGTAAGCGGTTTCCTGCTTGGCGCCGGCGGGACAACTCGTTTGCGTACTGGCGGTGGGGCCGACCGTGATCTTATCTCCGTCCAGGGTGTAGCTGGTTGTGTAGCCGTTGCAGGTGGCGTTGCCAGCCAATGTGCCGGAGGTGTCGGTTTCGGGAGAGAATATGGCCGTCACCGCCGTGCCTTCCGCCACTCGCTGCAAATCATTCGGATCGCCGTAAGAGACCAGTTGCCAGGTCGTGCCGGTCAGTGGCGTTTCGCCGGGGGCGTAGACCAGCTTTTCCTCGTAGGACTGGCCCGAACTATAGGCCAGTTCCAGGCGGCCCTGTTTGTTGATCTCGTAGCCGCTGACGGTTTCCAGGGCCACCAGATAGGCCGCTTCCTGCTCGCCGCCTTGTTCACAAGCCATCATTGTCGTCCCGATGGGGCCGTCGATAGTCAGGCCTCCATCGTTGTCGGAGCTATAACCGGCGAAGTAGTTGTTGCAGCCGCCCGAGCCGCTGACCTGCGGTTCGACGCTGCTGAACATGGCCGTGATCACGGCGCCCTCTTCCACGACTGTTGGATTAAGCGCGTCGCCGTAGCCCACCAACACCCAGATGCGATCCGCGACCTCGCCCCAGCGGTAGGATGGCTGGCTGGCTTCGGGCGGTGTCGACGTAGGAGTCGTCGTCTTGCATGCCGACAATGGCAGCATCATGAGCAGCACGGCAATAGCAAGCCATATCCAGTGACTATTTTTCTTGAGTTGGCGTGTGGTTTTCATCATCTCTCCTTGGTTATCCTCCAATTATTTTTCGTAAGTCGCCTAACGGCTAAAATGACAGGATATTGCCTGCCGTTCCTACTCTTTTCTCTTCTGCACTCGACCGGCAAGAGGCAGCACAATTCCAAAGATGATTGCTAAGACAAACGCTGTGTCCCAGTCAACCGTGTTCACGCCGTGGCGTATGGTATTCCAAAGGAATGTAACGAGGATGGCGACAATAAAAGTTACGAGAAAAACAACAACGACTTCGAAAAGCAGTGAACGGATGTTCATGTGACTTGTTGCAGGGGCTTGGCATTCAAATAATTCTATCTATGGACATGGCATTCACACCTGATGCGGCAGTTCGACGCACGTACACTCTACTGACAACAAAGGGAAACCCAAACCATACAGGCCATTCAGGACGCCAAACAGAGTCGCCTGATCGACAAGCTTCCCGATCAAGGTAGTTGATGGCGCGTCATCCGCTTCAGACGTGTTATGAATAGCAATGCCCCCCAGTTGCTCAGACCAACTGCGATCAAGGCGCCCTCGCACCACAATACAATAAGTTGCCGGCGTATCTAATGTGAAAAGACGGAGACTTCGTTTGTCATACATGCCATACTTCCATGCTGGAATGTGTCTTCTCCTACGTATTCCAGTATAGAAGATTTTGGGCAATCACACATCCCCAGAAAATGGGGGTAAATTAGGGGGTTTTTTCGGGGCGGACCAGGCCAAGCTCCCCTGCGCGCACGGTGGCCTGGCGGCGGGTACGGACTTCCAGCTTGGCAAAGATGTTTTTGATGTGTGTACGTACGGTGTGATAGGATATGACCAATTGCCTGGCGATTTCCTTATCCGATTGTCGCTGCGCCAACAGGATTAACACGTCCATCTCGCGGTCGGTCAGCGGCTCCAGCAAGGGCTGTTTGGCGATTGCTGAACCATGTGCATCTGTCGCCTTCGGCGCCACCGGCGAAAAAGCCGCCAGAATCTGTGACACATAGCGCTGTGTTTCTGCGTTTTCGAGGGGCAGTTTGGCCAGCAAGCGCGCCATCTGTGGCCCCAAATCCACAAAAAGCCGGATAAACCCCCCTGGCTCGGCCAACTCTACTGCTTTCCCCAGCGCAGTAACTGCATCCCCCCGCCTGCCTTCCCCATCATCCAGTAGCGCCTGAAAAGCCAGCGTCTCCATCAAGAAACGTGTATTGTGGGTTCGTTCAAGAAATGCCTTGAGCTGGCCCAACAGGCCGCCCGCCCGCTGGCGGCTGGAAGATGTGTTCTGCCCCAGCCAGACCTTGAGCAGCGTAAAATGGGGGGCATAGAATCTGAACATTTGCTCCATGGGGGGCGGTGTTGTAAATTGAGACGCCCACTGGCTGGCCGTGGTGATTTGTCCCTGCCTCAGGGCTAATTCCGCCTGTAGCGCCTGGGCAACTGGCAGCAATGTAGTGTTGCCGGTCTGCAGCACAAACGCAATCGCCGATTCGGCCACCGCTCGCGCCTCCTCTGGTCGGCCTTGCGCCTGATAGCTAAGCGCTAGCCCACACGCACTGTAAGCGTAGACATCGCCATAATTCAGGTAGGGTTGACGCACTACGGCAGAGAAATGTTGTTCTGCAAAGTTTAGATCGTGCTTTTGGTAGGCCACAGTTCCCTGGTGATAGGACGCAAACCCTCGCATTTCCGGGGATTTCGCGTTCTGGCTGAGCGCGAAGCTTTGCTCGGCTGCCAGCGCAAGTCCTTGCAAGTCTGCCGCCACCCAATAGAGGGTGCAGGCGGCTATCAACAAAGTCGCTTTGAAGGCATTGCTTCGCACTTTTTCTTTTTCAAAACCGCTGTACACGGCGGCATAGGCCCCGCTCAAGTCACCTGTCATTTGTAATGCCGCGCCCAGAGTATTCCGGGCCAGGACACGCACGATCCACAATTCACGTCTGGTTGTTTGAATGGATCGTTCCGCATGGGCAATGGCTTCTTGAGGATCGGCCCTCAGATAAGCCATCAGGCTAAGTAGGGCGCTGATCTCACCCTGAAAATGATTGATCTCCTCTTGACTCAAAGCCGATTGCGGCAGAAGTTGCTCGAGCCGTTGCAGGATAACAGGAATTTCTGGCCATTGCCATTGATGATACAAAAGCCAGGCCTTCAACATCAGCAATTCCGGGTACTGCTCGATCACAGCGGGCGAGAATCGATGCAGGTAATGTTCCAGTTGTTGCCATTGGGTATTGTTCGACAACGCGTAGCGTTGCTGCTCCACCAGCGCCACAGCTTCGGACGTTTCGTTCACAGCCAATAAGTGATCCAAAGCTGCTTCGACATGCCCATTTTCGCCCAGCCAAACGCCGGCCGCGGCATGGAGGGAAGCCAATTGCTCGCTGGACGTCCCGGTCCTCAACTTATGGAACAACAGATTCTGAAACAGATGATGATAGCGAAACCACATACCTTCATGATCCAGGGGGATGAGGAAGAGATTGGTTTCCGCCAACTGTTTCAGGATATCCTGGCTGGCGCCTGACTCGGCCATTACCCCCTTAGTATCCGCCGATTCCAATAGAGCGTCGCAGAGGGGGGCGCAGAAGCGGTCGAGAATGGATGTGCGCAGCAAAAATGACTGGACAGTCTCAGGCTGCCGCGCCAGAACTTCATCCGTCAAGTAGCCCATGACATACTGATGGGTCCCGCCATATGTTTTCAGGAAGCCTGCGTCATCGCCCCGCCCCTGGAAGGCCAGTGAAGCCAGATACAATCCGGCTGCCCACCCTTCTGTCTGATTGGTGAGACCATCCAAGAGATCTGGCAATGGCGTTTCATTACATGTGGTCTGCCAATACCGCTGCACTTCTTCCCGGTCAAAGCGCAAATCATTGAGTCGAATTTCGGTTAATTGGCCCTTTGCGCGCAGCGCCGCAATGCCTAACAGCGGATCCTGGCGCGTGATAATCACCAGATGCAATTTCTCTGATTGATATTGAATCAAATTGTCCAGAAGTCGGTGAATATCTTTATTCTGAATATGGTGGCAATCATCCAGAGCAATAATAAGAGGCTCCGGTAAAACGACCGATTCGTTGATCAGAGTCGTTGCCAGATACTCCAGCGATGGCAGTTGTGGCCCATTCAGCAACATCTGGGTTTCCAAACAGCAATCTGGGAAAGAGGTATGGACAGCGGCAATGAAATAATTTAGAAATATCCTGAAGTCGTTGTCGTGCTTATCCAACGACAACCACGCCGACCGGCAATCGCACACCTCCAACCAGACGCTTGCCATCGTGGATTTACCGTACCCGGCCGGTGCGGAAATGAGGGTGAGCTTGCGATGACGGCCATTCTCTAAGCGCTGCACCAAGTGTGGGCGCGGCAAAAAATCACGGCTCAGCCGGGGCCGCGCCAATTTGGTCTGGATGAGGATATTCGGTGTTGATGGTTCCGAGTTACTCATTGAGTCCAACCTCGTGATAAACATCTGCCAGCTTTGTGACGATAAACCAACAACACGTATGGTGTCACCTATTTTACTTGGGATCGTCCGCACGCGTCAATGGAAAACCTGTTCCTGGTCTGGCATTTTTCGCCCTATCGTTGATTGATGTACAGAATGAGAGTTCTTCACCGATCCTGAGTGGAGCAAGTGATACGAACCGAGGAAGAAAAGAAAGAGGCCAAAGCCAAGAAGAGGAAAAAGAAGCATCAATTCGTGCAACGAGCCGAGAGATGTCGCCAGGCCTGCCAGAGGGCGAGCGACGGTAGCTTGGCTCTCGAATCCGCCGGCGGGTTTGCCTTTCTCCATCCTGAATTTGTTGCAGCGGATACGTAGGGAACAGCGTCACCTTCCCCTCTCGATCCATTACGGTAAAACCACTGCCGGTGAGAGCATACTGCGCGTTCCATTCCACTGCGAAGGTTGTCTCCATCTCAATGATCTGGTACGTCTGGTACGGCAACTGCCCCCCTCGATCTGCGAGCTTGAGAGCCAGGTTGTTCTCTGGATCAAGTACCCGTGCGTCTCCCTCAAAAGCGGAGAAGAACAGCAGTTGACCGAGCGTCACGACCTCGGCCTCGCCCCGGAGTGATATCGCAACTCATCGTTGCTGCCTTGAGTCAAGTCTTCCGGTAGCACACGGTTGGGATCAGCAAAGGCATACTGTGCCAAATAGAAGGCAACACCATGTTTTTCCTCATTGATTCGATTCTTGGCTGGGTCCCACTCAGAACTTGAGCTTTTCCGAGAACTCATACCCGCATTTTATCTAATATGTGGCGATTTGGCAATACATATAGTATTCATTTCTTTTTCTCAATTCAACCTGTAATGAACAGTCCATTACAAGCAACCTGACGGCCTGCGTTTCACCCGCCTGGCGGCTGCGGCGGGAGCACCTTCGCCAGCAGAGCGACCCCAGGAAGCGTGGAGAAGTCGAAAAGCGCCGACGATCAGCACGACACCTGGCGATCCCTTGCTCGTCCCCCTGTTTGGAACACAGGACCATTCATGGCGTTTGCGTTGGCACCAGCGGCAGATATAGATAGAAGGCGCAACCGAGGATTGGCTCCGTCAGGGATCCGGGAGCCGCTCAAACCGGAGCAAAACACTCATACCCGCTTGAAGAGTTTCGTGAAATTGATCTTCTTACCCGGATTTCTCACCCCCGGCAGGAGCTCCACAAAGCAATATCCCACGCGCTCTCCGCGGGGATTGATGATCTCAGCCAGCAATTCAAAATAGGCCAGGTTCATCTGTCCATCCATGATGGGGCGTATTTCGTAACGCTCTTCCTTGATGCCGGGCATTTCCAAATCCCAGCCCTTTGAAAAGACAAATCCTTCCACTTCAACGAGTTCTTTATGCGTGTATATGTAATTGCGAACCAATTCTCTGTTGCCCGCTTTGTCGATATATGTCCCATCATAATAGGGGTGCTGGGGAAAGGCAAAGAGCATCACCTCTTCGTCGTCAAAGAAGCGCAGGGAGAACCATTCCCAGTGAGTGGCAGGGTTCGCTATTTCGTAAGGCCCCCACTGCCGGTCAAACCACGATTTTCCGGTCACTTTCAATACCGTTTTTTCTCCTGCGGCGTTGTTCAGAACCACTTCGCCAGCAGTTGGCATGTTAGGGTAGGAATAATAGACCGTTCGTTGGATGGGATCGTCTGGCTCTCCCATGACCAGAACGCCATCATCGCCGTGCCAAAATGCGCCTTTGCCAGAATCGAGGTTGAGATCGAGTGAAAACTCATCTGTTTGCACGGTCAGGCTGATATCGTCCGCCCCTCTCTGTAAGTGAGCGAGCGGCGGGAATTGAAGGCTGTTTTCGTCCTCAAAAAACTTTCGTTCTCGAAAACTGAACTGTTGCTTGAAAAAATGCTGGCCTGTTGTGAAATCGGTAAAGGCTAATTGCAATACCGTTGCCGTGACTCCAAAAATCCTGGCCCGCAGCAAGGTGTATTGGTAGGAGTATAGGCGTTCAGGGTGCTCCGGGTCGCTGAGGTAACCCGTAATGTACCACCAGCCGGATACTTTCCTGTGGGGCGGCCACTCAGCATCAAAATCGCCGTGGTCCGTTTCTCGATAAGGAATTGTGTAGCTCTTTTTCATTAGGTTCCTCTCAGTCATGAATGGAGTTTCGCTGACGCTTGAAATATCTCCTGAGTTCCAAAATTCGTCGCATCCAGGTAACAGCTCAGGCAGTCCCGGTTTTTCCATAGATTTCGCCGATTGACACAGATTCAAACAAAAAAATCTGCGCAATCTGTGGTTGATCTGAGCGCAAACAAGTCATTTTCCTGCCGAGCCTGAGTACTCGAGTTTAGATAAACGATAAAGGCAGCTCGTGATTTGCACAAGCCGCCAAAGGGTGGGAAACTGGAGATGTGCAAAATCCCAATCTCACCCAACAGCAGCTTAACAGGTTAATCGAGTTTCGTCAAGCGGTGTATCGATCGTTTCTGACGCGGCAGGGAGATGCCCAGTTCGAGCTAGTCGATGCGTTGTTGCTCAGTCGCCAGGCCCGGTCCTTTCCGGAGTTGAGTTTGTCACCGGTGTTTCGTCGTCGCTGGCCCAGTATCTATGCAGCGGTAGAAGATGGTAAGCAAGACGTGACCTGGTTACGTGGATACTTGATGGATCAGGTACCGACGCAAGGATGCCAACTCTTCAGTTTGGACGGCACGGCATGGCCGCGATCCCAGGCGCCGACGCTGCCTGACCGGCAATACGTCTACAGTCCGACGCCGGCCATTGATGGTGGTTCGATCGTGGTAGGCTATCCCTACTCGATTCTGGCTTGGATGCCATAGGTAGGTAGCAGTTGGGCCTTGCCCGTCGACATCGAACGCATCAGTAGCCAGCAGACGGCCGTGGAGATGGGCATTACTCAAGTGCGAGATCTCTGTCAACTGCGTCAAGCGGTTCTGGCCTCTTGTCTTCACATCATTGTGGCTGACGGCAAGTATGGCAACCATCGCTTTCTGGGACCATTGCGGGACCTGAACTGCGGCCTCTTGGTACGTATGCGGTGTGATCGGGTCTTGTACCGGGAACCAGGAGCGTACTCAGGTCGGGGACGCCCCAGGGTGCATGGTGACCGCTTTGCCTTCAAAGAACCAGACACCTGGCATGAGCCTGACCAGTTGGTGAATCTGGAACATCCCAAATGGGGTCAAGTGGAAATCCGTTTTTGGAAGGGTCTCCATGCTCGGGAAGATACCAACACGGTCTTCACCGTGCTGTGCGTCCAGGTCCACATGGAGCGGAACCACCCGCCGAAACCGCTCTGGCTGGGCTGGATCGGGCCAGACTTGCCCGCCGACGATCTGTGGATCTATTACCAGCATCGTTGGCCCGTGGAACCCAGTATCCGTTGGCGCAAACAGCAGTTGCTCTGGACCCGGCCTCAGTTCCACGACCCAGAGATTGGTGATCGTTGGACCTACCTGGTAACCTTGGCCCAGTGGATGCTTCACTTGGCCCGACCGCTGGTCTCTGACCTGCCTTTGCCTTGGCAAGCGGCCCAGCCTCCTGACAAACTGACACCAGGACGGGTCCAGCTAGGCCTGGCCCCGGTTTTCGCCCAGATTGGCACACCGGCTGCACCTCCTCAAACTCGCGGAAAATCGCCTGGCTGGCCCAAAGGCCGCAAACGAACCAGGGCCAAGCGTTATGCCGTCGTCAAAAAGGGTGCCGATTCAGCCAAAACGGCTCGAAAAGTCGCTTGAAACTCGATTGTTAAGGTCTTTGCTAGAGCCTGGCCACCGCCAGGCTACTAGCCTATTGTCTAAAGTCTAGTATAGGGAAGTCGTCAAAACATGAAACAGCAATTCCAAATATGCAGTGGAGTCTAGGCTTCAGCCGGGTTAGTCTTGCGCAAACACAACTGACGAGCCGCCTTACCCTAAAGGGGGCTTCGCACAGGCTAGACTCCTGCGCTGTGTTGCGTCATATTTGGAATTACTGGACATCAAATGAGTGGCGACACCGGTGCGCAACCAGAGCTAAACGCCTGTAAATCGCACCGCTTTGCCTCCGGCGTAGCCGGGTCAGCTGCAGTTTGGGTTAGGCGCAGATTCTTCTTTTGCGATTTTGGTCAAGAAGGGATTTCCTCATAGGATTTGAGACGCCTCGCCCATGTTCGCATGGTCTGGGTTGATGATGTATACGGATACCATTTCGTATCCTCAAAGTCATCTGCGACGCCAGGTTCGACAGAATCTGGCGTCCTTTTATGTAAAACAATCTCGAGTATGGTTGCGCTGAATATTGTAACCTGAGTTGGCAAGTCGCGCCGCGACCATCATCGGCGAAACCAAGTCCGGTTGATTAGGGGTTGGGCGGCCACATTATCGTTGAATGCCGGGGATGTTTTCACCCCCGCTCAACAACCGGTACGAAAATAATATTTTTGAACAAGGTGCGTTTTGGCTGTGCCAGGATGTAGGCAATGAGATCTGCAACTTCTTCCGGCTGGATCATTATACTTTCGTCATGAGGATATGGGTTTTCATCATTCCACAGTGGGGTATCAATACCGCCGGGACAAAGGGCCGTTACCAAGACTCCGTCACGCCTGACCAGCCTTCCCAAGGCCTCGGAATGGGCGACGACGCCATGCTTCGATGCGATATTTAGGCACCGTTCTGAAATGTTGGAATCCTTCTCGATCGCCACCAACATACCAAGAACAGTATTCCAGGAATGGCAATCACCACTACCAAAAAATAAGGGATCGCGTAGCGATGGAAATCATGAGTGGTCGGTCTTTGAATTAGAAGCAACAAAAACGTTGCTAACAGGAAAACAAGGGTAATCGCTCCCCCCAATCCCTCCCAACGCCAGGCGATACCTAATCCCAGGATACTCAGAAACATCAGGATTGGCGGTAGTGCTTCCACGAGAGGATAGCCCTCCACCGAATACGGGTCTGCTTTTCCGATTGTCACCCAGTTCCATGCATAGCCGGTAAACATTAGCAGAGAGTAAACAATGATCGGAGAGGACCAAATACGTGCAATCCGGCGTATCCATTTCGTTACACGATCACCGGTGTCACTGACATTTGTCATAGTTTATCCTCCCTTTTTTAATACGGTGCCTAACACTAAGCGTTCGCTCATTTTTTTTCTGAATTAGCGAAATTGATCTGCCATGTTTGCCGAACGATCATAATCATTCACGCCCCCTTGCTTTTTGTGAGACTCCCGCTACCGCGCAAAACTCCTCCCCACGACGACGATACTGGCTCCTGAAACTCTCTCTCACCAAAGCTCAATGAGATTTCATCCTGATCGAAAACTCCGCTTCCCCGCAACGACTTGACCACCCGAAGTCTTCGCCGTGAGGCCTTCATCAATGTGCGAATCAATCTCGTGGTCTGGCAAATTCTTCTTGCACTTTTGCGCTTCTGTAATCACCCAGATCAGCCTGCCGCTGCACTTTCAGGGATTGATTTGGCCGTTCTTCCCATGCGCGCTGGATGAGACCAGCCCAACGTCTATCCAACGCGCTTTTCGCCCACTGTGCCCCCACTAGCTTCGATGCGATCTTTCCAGTTTGAAGCGTAAAGAGCATACGGCAATAACTCAGGCCTATAAACAGCTGCGCCCATCCAGGAAATTTCAACATCATCGGTTAGCATCTCTTGAAATGCCCGGTTGTTCTCGATCAGGGACAGACTCTCGGGTCGGGTGATCTTGCGGACGGCTGTCGCTGAACAGAAGGCCCCGGAAGTGCAACCGTGTCATGTATTGATTCTCTATAAGTAGCGTACCCACACGTACACGCTGGCCAGTACCAGCGATAGAAGTGTAGTTATGACACCATAGCGCAGGAAAAGGCCAAAGCTTATTGGATGCCCGCTTTTTTCAGATAGGTTGGCAACGACAACGTTGGCCGCGGCACCTACAAGTGTCGCGTTACCCCCCAAACAGGCGCCTAAAGCCAGCGACCACCACAGCGGACTCACCGGCATGGCCTGTCCCAGGCTCTCTACCACTGGGATCATCGTAGCTGTGTAGGGGATATTATCCACAATACCAGAGGCAACAGCCGAAAGCCAAATCAACAACATTGAAGTCATCTGAAGGTTACCATCCGTCAGGCGCAGTGCGGCCTGAGCAACAGCTTCGATGATCCCCACTTCCACCAATGCCTCCACCATGATGAACAGACCGATGAAGAAGAAGAGAGCAGTCCACTCGATTTCTCGCAGTACGTGATCGGGATCAATTCCTCCCCACAGCATCAGGACTGTTGCACCCGCCAAAGCAATGGTGGCTGGTTCGAGATGCAGCGCGCCGTGAAGTAGAAAACCCAGGATCACACCGGCCATAACTACCAATGATTTACGCAGCAATGGACCGTTGGTGATCAATTCTGAGGTATCCAGAGCCGCGATAGTTGACGGATCGATTTTAGCACCTTGTAGATCCTTCCTGAAAAGGAACCAGGCCAGCCCGATAAAGGCGATCAGGATCAGTATTGAGATTGGAGCCAGGTTGGCAGCGAATGTGACAAAATCAATGTCGGCGGCACTGCCGATAAGTATATTGGGCGGATCTCCGATTAAGGTTGCAGTCCCCCCAATGTTGGAAGCCAGAATCAAAGCAATGAGAAAGGGCAGTGGGCTGATCCCCAGTCTGGCTGTAATAAATAGGGTCACCGGCGCCATCAATATCACGATGGTCACATTATCAAGCAACGCTGAGGTGACAGCCGTCACAATCACCAGAATAACCAGGATACGGTAAGGGTTTCCCTTTCCCAGCCGGACACTCTGGATGGCGATCCATTGAAAGAGACCCGTCTCCTGCAACATATTGGCAATCATCATCATACCTGCCAGCAAGAAGATGACATTCCAGTCAATCGCTTGGAAGGCTTGATGCTGGTCAAGCACGCCAACAAGGATGATGGTCAACCCGCCTAATAGGGCTGCTATCGTGCGATGTACTCTATCGGAGACGATCACAGCATAAGCGATCAGAAAAATGACTGCAGCAAACCAGGTTTGGTTCAAAGTGCCTCATCCTTGCCGCTCACTTCATCCTCACCCTCCTTACAGCAGGTCGCCAAGAGTTCCAGTAAATTGATGTATCCCACCACGCGATATAGATCATTCACTATCGGTAGTCCTGTCAAATTGTTCTCATGCATGCGTTTGAACGCGTCTTTGACAGTTTCCCCTTGCTTCACCCAGACGGGATCTTGCATGGCATCGGCAGCGGTACGCATATGACTCCGGTCAGCAAATTCCATCGCCTCATCCAAGTCGCTGATTTCGCTGAGAAATTCTTCCGGTAGGATATGGAAGAATACATTGTCAGCAAGAGCACGCAATCTAAGCAACCCCACCAGCCGACCATCTTCAGCCACCACGCATGCCACGTGAACATTGGGATAGGCAAGCATTTTTGGGGCAATATCCTCCAGAGGAGTGTCCGCATCGACAACGGTCGGTTCCAAATCTAAGATAGCGGCTACGTCTTCAACTGGAGTGTTTCGCAGGATGTCAAAGTTCGACCACACAGCCGGCGCTAATGCCTGCTCATCCAATTTTGGCATCACTTTCTTCAAACCCTTCACCTGGGTCACAGGCAACACCAGTAACAGACCGCTGTCAGGCCGGTCAAAACCACCCACAACTCGCTCCGCTTCAGCAACAGCCCGAGCCAATAATTCATCGTCTTCGATGGCAGTGAAGAGTGTGCGCCGGCGCACTTCTTTGGCCTCGAACAAGCGATCGAGACCGCCAAGTCCCACCCGCTTGAGCCAGGATTCCGCCCGATATGCTCCCATACTTTCCATGATCGTCGCACCCGGTACGCCGATCGACCGCCAGGCCTGGAGTAGATCAGGCATACACGTCAGGTCATCTAAGAAAACCATCAACAGGTGTGTCATCAGTTCCTCCTTATGATGTCTATCTATCTTCGGCTATGCATCCAGTTTAACTGGTGTGATAAAACCATCCGGCTTGACGGTCAGTACAGAACAATCCACCTGACGCAGAACCTTTTCAGCGGTGTTGCCGATGAAAAAGCCGGCGACTCCGGAGCGGCTCAAAGTGCCCATTACGATGAGTTCGACCTCTTTTGCCGCTGCCAGAGCCGGGATCAATCTCCCCGCTTCCCCCTTTAACAAATATACCTGGTGCTCCAGGTTTTCTAAATCATATAGCCGCAGTAGTTCTTCAAGCGAACGCCTATGTGTATCTCGATATTCTCGACACCACTCGTCTAACTTTCTTGGGGGAACATTGATACGCCCGCTCTGCACGTGGGATTCCAAAGTACTCGTGTAGGTATGGATGATAAGAAGTCGACAACGCTCCCGATGCGCCAGAGATGTCGCCAGATCCAAAATTTGAATATTGAGGGCGTTCCGCTGCTCATAAAAGGGGGTTGGATCGACCGCAGCCAGGATGTGGCTATAATGTTTGGGTTGGGCTGGATTCATGACCCAGACCGGGCAGGGACACTTGCGCATCAGGTGCATAGTTGTCCTGCCAAACAAAGCTTCCTTCAAGCCTCCCCGACTTTCGGCTCTTATCATCACCAGGTCATGCTCACCCCGCAATACCTCACGGATGATCTCGACGAATGGCGATCCAGACAACACTTTACTGCTGACCTGGACTCCAGTCTGCCGGATGGATGCGACAATCTGCTCCAGGTTATGCTGTTCCTCCTGAATGATGTACTCTTGAACATCTTGGGGCAATTCTTCAATCGTGATGGGAATGCGCTCCTGAAAATCCTGCAGTGATTTCGATGTGACCGGAACAGGCGTATCGCAGGGAATTTCCTCGATAATATCGATGACAGGTTGCTCAGCAACCACCGGCGGCTCAGCTTGATGTAGCATAGTCGCCTTCTTGATAACAAATACTACCGTCAGGCGGGCCTGGTTTCTCTGGCCCAAGGTCACGGCCCGCTTGATGAGCGCTTCACTACCGGATTCATGATCAAGTACGACGAGAATGTTTTTGAAACGTTTCATAACCTGTTTTTCCTCATCTCAATCGTCAACCCCTTTGCCATTCTCCAGGATACTGTAGAGTGAATTGAGTAAAAAAATCCTCGCCGTGCGGCCTTCATCAATATGCGAATCAATCTCGTGGTCTGGCAAATTCTTCTTGCACTTTTGCGCTTCTGCTGGCTAACGGGCGCGTCAGACCGAGACCAGTCAGTGAATTACGATTTGCTGTTTTCACATTGCCGACTTGCATCGAGTGCGTATCTCACAAAGTACAAGGTACTTCTGTAATCACCCAGATCAGCCTGCCGCTGCACTTTCAGGGATCGATTTGGCCGTTCTTCCCATGCGCGCTGAATTTCTACTCTATCTGAACCACCAGGCGATCTGCCTCTCCTACCAAAATGCGCAGTGCAGACAGCCGGTCAACGACAACTGCGCATTCAAGCTCTTCCCGGCAGTGGGTCATTGTAATGCCTATCACTTGCATCCCAGCCGCACGCGCTGCCTCAATCCCCACTGGGGCATCCTCTACGACCACGCATTCCTCTGCTGCCTTGCCCAGCCGTTTCGCTCCCACAAGATAGGGCTCTGGCGCTGGCTTACCATGCCTGACATCATCACCACTCACAAGTGTATCAGGAACCGGCAAACCCGCCCGCGTCAGTCGAGCCCTGGCAAGGTCGTGGCTGCCTGAGGTCACGATGGTCCAGACACCTTTGGGAAGCCCGTTCAATGTTCGTGATGCTCCCTCTATCGCCACGACACCCTCTGTGTCCGCTACCTCAATGGCCGTGAAACGTTCCGCTTCCTTCTCGGCATCCAGATGAGGGGCTACGAGCCGCATCGTTTCCACCGTTCTGAGTCCGTGCGCCACCTGCATCACCGCAGCCATTTCAAGACCGTGCTGGCGAGTCCATTCCTGCCAGTGGCGAGTAATGCAGCTCGTGGAGTCGATGAGAACACCATCGAGGTCAAATAGAATGGCCTCACACTCTAGTTGTGTCATTTTGCATCACCATCGAGCCGCTGCGAAGTACAGAATGAAAACCTTCCACGCGTTCAAAGAATAGTTGTTCTCTTGGATCAATCAACAGGCATTGACCAATGGATTGTGTGAAATCGCCATTGTGTTTCTTCTTTCGTCAATACTGCGCTAATCACAAACGGCCACTTATATCCCACACCCTTCAATCGCTCTCTCAGTCTTCTTACACCAAAATGAGATGCTTCCAATAACTTCTCATCCGCATCTTTGTTTTCTTCTTCAATTATTCTCTTCATCTGATCTAAGTACTGTGGCAGGGCTTTGTCAAATGTATCAGTTTGCTCCAAAGTTCCCACTGTTGTCAGCCAGGCAACATCTCCTTTTGTACTTATCTTTGCGCCTGGCACCTCTATCTCAACCTTTCCCCAATATTCCCAGTCAGATTGGATTATTTCTCTTACTTTGTCTACTCCTTCAAACCACTCATCCCCTCCTCTTTCGGATGCCCCAATTCCAATTAATTCTATGTCATCATTTTGAACAAAAAGTGATACAAACTCATCCAATTTTTCGATATCACGCTCTTTGTACCCATTCTGAAACTGCTGTAATATGCTTCTGATTTCTTTGATAGCTATTGTATCTTCCATGTGATCTCCATAGTGATCTCCATATTTTTTTAGCCACCCAACGTGATAAGAGTTTCATGTGGCGCAGGGCAAAAAAAGCGACGATCGACATCACAAGGTCAACGTTGGCTGCGGCTGTAGAGCCATCGGACCGGAAAGTCTTGCTGGATTTCACTCAACTCGATTTTCCTCTTTCAACCGGGTCCGAGCGGGCCAACGGTGGGCGACGAAAGCACCAGGATAAGAATACATCACTTCCCCTCTCCAAGCAAACGAAAACTTCTGAAAAGATGCCTTCAATGTCTTCAATGTATGGAAGAACGTCCGTTGTAGTATCCCCCAAAAACACCCATTGGCAGCCCGCTTTTTCCTTCAACTTTGAACTCGCCAAACTGGCAGATTTGGGCATTTTGCTATATAATGTAGTTTGGCCTCACGCCAAGCGTAGCGGGGCTGCTGCACAAGTGATCCAGCAGCCCCGTCTTTGTTTAACCTTGAGGCCGCGGCCCTCGCTCCCTCCCAAAGCACGGGCGAAGCCATTCCTAGCAACGAAGCAGACAAGGTGAGAGCATAACATGACCGATCCTGAAACCCTGGATCCCATCGCAGACGCGGTTGACAGCGCCAATGGTGCCGGTACGATCCATAGCATAAATATCGAGCAGGAGATGCGGGCTGCCTATCTCGATTACGCCATGAGCGTCATCGTCCGGCGAGCGTTGCCCGATGCACAGGATGGGCTCAAACCAGTGCAGCGCCGTATCCTCTATGCCATGCACGATATGGGCATGCGGCCTGGCTCCCCCTATCGCAAGTCTGCCCGTATCGTCGGCGAGGTGCTGGGCAAATACCATCCCCACGGCGACACTGCGGTATACGATGCCATGGCCCGCATGGCCCAGGACTTCAGCCTTCGCTATCCCCTGGTCGACGGCCAGGGCAACTTCGGTTCGGTCGACGGTGACAGCCCGGCCGCCATGCGCTACACCGAAGCCCGCATGGCACGCATTGCCGAAACGCTGCTGCGCGACATCGATATGGATACCGTGGACTGGGCTCCTAACTTCGACGAAAGCCTCGAGGAACCGCTGGTTCTGCCCGCCATCTTGCCCAACCTCCTGATCAACGGTGCCAGCGGTATTGCCGTCGGCATGGCAACCAATATCCCACCCCACCACCTGGGAGAGATCGCCGACGCGGTCGCCCATACCATCGACAACTGGCATCGCCTCGATGAGATCGATGTCGAAGAGCTGATGCAGTTCGTCAAGGGCCCAGATTTCCCCACCGGCGGGATTATTTTGGGACAGGATGGCATCCGATCCGCCTACGCGACCGGCAAAGGTCATATCCGCCTTCAAGCCGTTGCGGAAATCTCAGAGATGCCGGGAGGTCGCTTCCGCATCATCATTAGCGAGATCCCTTATCAGCTCAACAAGTCCAATCTGATGGAGCGTATCGCCGAACTGGCTCGTAGCGGACGGCTCGACCAGATCAGCGATCTACGGGACGAGTCGGACCGCACAGGCATGCGCATTGTGATCGAACTGAAACGAGGTGCAGCTCCCCGCAAAACGCTCAACCGGCTCTTCAAATTCACCCCGCTGCAATCCACCTTCGCCATCAACATGCTGGCACTGGTGAACGGTGAGCCCAGGTTGTTATCCCTGAAACGGGCACTGACCATCTACGTTGAGCACCGGCAGGAAGTCATTATCCGGCGTACCCGATACGAGTTGCGAAAGGCCCGGGAACGCGCCCACATTCTGGAAGGTTATCTCATCGCTCTGGAGTTTATCGATGAGGTCATCGACACCATTCGCCAGTCCGAAAGCGCCGATGCTGCCCGCCTGGCCCTGATGGAACGTTTTGGTCTCAGCGAAATCCAGGCTCAGGCCATCCTGGACTTGCAGCTTCGACGACTTGCCGCGCTGGAACAGCAGCGAATACAGGATGACTACGACGAGGTAAAGGGCCGGATTGATTACCTTGAGGATCTGTTGGTATCCCCCCACAAGATCCTGGCGCTGATCAAAGAAGACATCCTGGCACTCAAGCAACGCTACAACGATGAGCGGCGCAGCCAGATCTCTCTGCAAGCCATCGGCGACATGAGCGAAGAGGACCTCATCCCCAATCAGCCGATGCTGATTACCATCACACAAAACGGTTATGTCAAATCAACCGACTCCCAACAGTTTCGGGCGCAGGGTCGCGGCGGTCGGGGAATCCGGGGCATGGCAACCCGCCACGAGGATGAGATCGCCCACCTTTACTACGCCCATACCCACGACCACGTGCTCTTCTTCACCAACATGGGTCGGGTCTATACCGACCGGGTCTGGAATCTGCCAGAGGCAAGTCGAACCAGCCGCGGCCTGCCCCTGGTCAACGTGCTGGACCTGGGACCCGATGAACACGTCACCTCCCTGGTGGTCGTTGGCGATTTCGACGACGCCAAATACATCAGCCTGTTGACGATTCGCGGCCGGATAAAAAGGCTCGACCTGCAGCAATTCGCCCATATCCGTTCAAGTGGCATTATCGCCATGAATCTTGGACCTGACGACCAGTTGGGATGGGCACGCCTTTCCACCGGCGATGACGATCTGATTATCGTCACCGCCGGTGGACGGGCTTTGCGTTTCGTTGAGACGCAGGTACGGCCCATGGGTCGCACAGCTGCGGGAGTCATGGCCATCCGCCTCCGGGAAGGTGATGAGGTTACCGGCTTCGATGTCGTCAGGCCTGAGTGCGACCTCCTTATTGTGAGTGCCCACGGGTATGGAAAACGCACCCCCCTGGCCCAATACCCGGTCAAGAGCCGCTATACCCAGGGTGTGCTGGCAACAGACCGCACCCGTCTGGACGAGACGGGCCCGCTGGTCAGCGGTCGCGTCGTCCACCCGGCAGACCAGATTTCCTTGATTACATCGTCGGGCATTGCCATCCGTATGGAGGTATCCGATGTCAGCCAGATGGGCCGCGCTACCCGCGGTGTTCGAATGGTCAACCTGGATAAGGGCGACATCGTGTCCGCGTGTGCCCGCATTCGCCATGAGGCAACAGGCGAGTCTGACCAGGACGAGGATCTGGCCGAATCCCCGGCGCCGGGAAAGGAATAGAGTGCTGCCACAATGACCCGGAAATCACCCTTATCGAGGTTTCCCAGAGGACCGAACACCGAATATCTGCCCGAACCAGACGCAGACCGCCTTGCCGAAACGCTGGTCGCCTTCGCCAACGCTGAGGGCGGAACGATCCTTCTCGGCATCGCATCCGATGGCACGCCGGCAGAAGGCTTGTTGGGAAATGAAATGGAGGAGGCGCTGCGCGCTGCTCTGCTCATGTGCCGGCCACCCATCCGCACCGAATGGGAACAAATGGAAACCACCGGCGGCACAGTGGCAGCAATACGCGTGCCCCGTTCCACTGAATTGCATGCCATGGCAGATGGTCGGGTCCTGATCCGCAGCGGTCAGGAAAACCGCCCGCTGGGCGGCGAGCAGGTCCGACAACTGGCATCCGGAAAGTCCTCCGGAGATTTCGAGATGCAGGAAGTGCCCGGGGCACAACGGGATGATCTGGATCAAACAGTCATCCAGGACTATATCGCCCGCCGGGAGGACAAACAGGGTCGCCAGATCAAACTCCCGCAGGAGCGCCTGTTGCGCCAGATTGGAGCGCTCACGGCCGATGGAACCCCCACGGTGGCTGGTATCCTTCTTTTTGGATTGGAGCCTCAGTTCTTTCTGCCGCAGGCCACCCTGACCTTTGTCCGTTTCAGCGGCACCGACCTGCGCGGGCCAGGCGGTCTTCCAGGTTATCATCGCCGGGATGAAATCACCGGCCCCCTGGCCCAGGTCATCGAAAGAACGTGGGCAATCCTTTTGCAGGAAATGCGCATCGAGGCGGTGGTCAAGGGCTTGCGCCGCGAGGAACGCGCCGAGTACCCCCAGATCGCAGTGCGTGAGGCCATGGTCAACGCAGTCTGCCATCGCGATTATCGCCTGGGCGGCCGGCACATCGAGATACGCATGTTTGACGACCGGCTTGAGGTGCTTAGTCCAGGTGGGCTGCCCGGCTATATCACCATCGACAATATCGTCGAGGAGCATTTCAGCCGCAATCCCCGCATCGTCAACGGCCTCTATCACTGGAACTATATCGAGGAGCTGGGCCTGGGCATCGACAAGATGATCGAAGCCATGGTTCAGGCCGGGCACCCCCAACCCCTCTTCAATGCCACACCCCACAGCTTTGCCGTGACGCTCAGCAACCAACGGGAACACGTCAGAGTGAGCGGCGCCAGCGATTGGCAATCCAGCATGAACGAACGCCAGTTGAGGGCCCTCCAGCATATGCAGGAATCGGGGCGAATTACCAGCCGCGAGTACCAACAACTCTGCCCCAGCGTTTCCGCTGAGACCCTGCGCCTGGACATGGTTGACCTGACCGATAAGGGCGTCGTCATGAAGATCGGCGTCAAACGAGGAACCTACTACATCCTGAAGTAGACCCATGAACAACAACGATTCATTACGATGGCTGCTGCTGGCGTTTACGGTGATGGTGGCTCTGATCACAACTATGATGGCCTGCCTGGCTGGCGCAACCGGCGGTTACCTGCTTGCCCGAAACCAGTTCGCCCATGCTTTGATCGAGATGCAGGAAACAGAGCCCGTTTTTCCTCGTCAGCAGCGATTCCCCGATGACATGGAGGTTCCGCGGCCGGCGGAACCGCAGGAATTGCTCAACTTCCAGGGAGCGCTGCTGGTCGAAGTGGCGCCCGATAGTCCGGCCGAACAGGCTGGCCTGCAACCTGGCGATCTGATCACGGCTGTCGACGGTCGACCGGTAACAGCGCAGCAAGGGCTGGCCGAGTTGGTGGGCGCCTACCAACCCGGCGACCAGATAAGCGTCACCTTCGTCCACCACGCCAGAATCGATCAGCCGGTGCAAACCACCACTGTGGCCCTTGGCGCCAACCCGGGTGTGCCCGAAATGCCCTATCTTGGTGTTCGCTTTGAGCCCTTTTTCCTCGATTTTCCCAGGCTCCCCTCTGACGGAGGGAGCTAGCTAATCAACAATTAGCCCCCCCTCCCCTCCTGTGCTATAGTGCACCCCATGCAATCCCTACCGCGAACCCTGGCGCTGGCACTGCTTGCCGCCATGGTTCTCCTGTCGGTTTCACCCCTGTCGACCGTGTCCGCCGACAGTCCGGAAACGCGGCCAAGCGACATTCCCCATCCCCAGGCAGCTCCTGAAACTGGATACGCATACATGGTCAAGCCTGGCGACGACGTCTGGATTATCGCGATCTCCCATGGAATCGACATGCATGCCCTGGCCGCGGATAACGGCCTGGAGCCGCCATTTGTCATCCAGCCGGGCCAAAAACTATGGGTTGCAGCAGCCCCGGCCGACCTGCCCGATCGCTGGCGTCCCCTGGCTGCTGCGCCCCCTTCCACAGGCGGTCCTCCCCCTGCCAGAATAACGGCCGATACCGGTGCGCCTTCGCTGTCCACAGCCGCGACACTGCCACCCGCTCTGGCTGAATGGGCCTCCTACCTGGTAGACCGTTTCAACGAAAAACGTTCTGCCCATGGCCTGGCCCCGTTGACATGGTCTGCGCAACTCGCTCAGGCCGCCCAGGCTCATGCCGAGGATTGTTCCAATCGGGGCTGGTGCAGCCATGTGGGTTCCGATGGCGCTCGCCTGCGCACCAGGTTGGATCGTGCCGGCTATCAGGGTTCCTGGACAGGCGAAAACTGGGCCAATATGAGGGATGCCGCTCAGGCTTTCGACCGCTGGTGGAATGAACCGCCCGGGGCCGACCCCCATCGCCAGAACATCCTGGGCAGTGCCTACAAAACCGTGGGCATTGGCATCGCCCAAGGTGGCTGGGGATACTACTTCATCGCCGATCTCGGCAATTAGCTATTGACAATTACTCTGCTTCTTCAACATCCGCAGCACCCGCAGCGTCACCCACTTGCTCGGTTTGCCCTTCTTTTCGATATCAGCCCACATCTTGCCGTTGAGTGAGTTCTTCAGGGCCCAACGGCCTTGATCATCTTGCTTTTCCAGGATCAGCTCGATAACCCCTGTCAGTCTCGGGTCGCCGCCATGGCCTGCATCGACCAGAACAGCCGCCGTTTCCAGGATATCGCTCCAGTAACTCAACGGAAAGCCAAGTTTGAACCAGGTGGAACTGACCCGCTGGGTATAGGGATAATCGGCGGCTGCTGGGTCCCGGCTGAGCAGAAAAGCGGCCCCTGCTTCGATCGCCCGGTCGATAAGAGGGCTGCGCTGCTTTTCCCCTGCCGCCAACAGCCCGCGCAACACCTTGTTGGCGCCCCAACCGCAGGAGTGGCCCTCGTTGGCGCTGCAGGCAAACAGCGGGCCGCTGGTCCCCGACTTGAGATAGTCGATGTCCTCTCCCAGAACGGCCCTGGCCTGCCATTCCAGGGCACGGCGCACCCGCTCATCCTGGCCGAAACCCAGTTCCTGCATGGCGTACAACAGGTTGCCGTTCAGACATGGCACCACGCCGCTGTTGACCGGCTTCTGCAGTAGTGAGAAGGCGCCGTTAGGGGCGATGCTGTGATCCAGTACATATTCGCACCCCCTTCGCACACGCTCATCGCCGGGATCGGCGCCCAACTCGGCCAGGAATTTGATCTGCCAGGTGGTGCCCCGGTACTTGGGAGAATATCCTCCCCCTGGTTTGACCCAATAACCCTCCGCGTATTGCGCGTCCAGGATCGCCGGAACCGGGCCCCTTTGCATGATGGCCCGGCGCGCCTGATCGAGATCGGAGTCCCCTGCCTGCCTCTCCAACAGATCTCTCAGGGCAAAAAAGAGCGGTCCCGGATTCTGCTTATCTCTCTCCAGCAGCCAGGAGAGCGAATCGCCGTTCAACCTGTCTTGCCACATGCTGTCCATCCTTCCTCAACGACTCTGCCACTGAGAACCTATGATCGTGATAAGCCCTCCTGCTGCCAGTACGAATCCCACCAGTCGATGCGGGCTGCCCGCGATCACCAATCCTGTCGCGGTCAAAGCGGTACCCGAGCCCTTAGCCACCTGCTGCACGGCATGGTCAGCCTCCTCCTCCGTTTTTCCCTGCTCAACCAGGCTCCACTTGAGAATGCTGCCGCCATCGACCATTTCCAGCGGTGCCATGCTGCCGGCCGATATCAAGCCGTGGGCCAGGGCTGTGTAGCCGAGAACTTCGTGGAAAATCGTATCTTCCGGGGCAAGTCTTCTCAAGGCCAGGACCAACAGACACGCCAGGCCGCTGTACACCGGACCTCCCAACGCCCTCATGCGATGCTGTTGGGGTGTAATGTCGTTGTCGAAATAGATAGTGCGCGGCATGCCGTGGGAAAGCAGGATCTCGTCCACCGGTGCATAGGCCGCCCTGGCGCTGATGATATGCGCCATGGCGTGGCTGACATCGGCACTCACAACGGCCAGCATGGAGATAAAACCGACAAGCAGGCGAAGCGGCAACGGCCGGCCGGGATTCCCACGTCCTGCCAACCAGGTCATCAACGCCCATACCGCGGCCAGCGCGGCCGCAAAACCTGATTGGGCCCGCACCGGTGTCTCCCAAACCGTAAAAAGGATCGGCGTATCCTCATTCATGCTGCTACCCCTGCTCTCCTCTGATCTTTTCTGATATCCGATCTGCAATTATCTGCGTTCATCTGCGTAATCTGCGGTTATGTTTTTTTCTGATTTCACCGCTGATTTACGCAGACCTCCGGCGCAGATTATCTCTGATCTTTTTTTGGATTGATCTGCGTTTATCTGCGTTTATCTTGCGGTTGTGTTTTTCTCCGATTTCACCGCTGACCTGTCCTGCCCACTCCAGGGCACCTGACGGTGAGCGTAGTCGAAAGATTTACGCAGACCTCCGGCGCAGAGGTCGCTGATCCTCGCTGACCTTTCAAGGAGATACTGCTCCATGACTCGAGTATACCACGATGCCAGCGGCCTGCCAATGGGTACAACGATGCGGATATTTCACAGGCGCATCGGCTCCCTTGTCTACTTGTCTACTTATTTCCTTATCTACTTTTTTCCCTGTCTCCTTGTCTACTTATTTCCATCCGCGGCCAAATCGTTGCCTCCTGGCGCTTGCACGATGATAGCTTTGAACTCGATGTGACTGTCCCGGCCAACGCCACGGCCACCGTCATGCTGCCGGCGACCTCGGCTGATCAGGTCACCGAAGGTGGGAGACCGTTGCGGGACCAGGAGGGAGTTGGCAGCGTCGACGTTTCGGAGGGGGGGGGTGCAGGTAGAGATCGGCTCAGGGGAATATAGCTTCCGGGTCGAATAATTGACTGGAGTTACGCAGTTTGCACACAGCGCCTGCAGCTCTGCGCAGGTGTACTGAGTGCGGCCGAAGGGAGCGACATCTGCACGTGTCATTGGGAAGCGCAGCGAAGGTGCACGTGTCGAAGTGTGCGATCGGGTCAAATGCTGCCCCCTTCAACAAGCTCCAATGGCTGTGGCCGGTCTGTGCGAAACACCCCTGGGAACCGCCCCGGAGTGGGTGAGCGTCAGCCAAAGGGCCCATCCTGAGCTTGCCCAAGGGCCCGACCGAGCCACTCGGGATGTCCATTTGACCCCTGTATTTGGCAGGTGCGTAACATGAGCTCAAAATTCATCTGAATGGTAGCCGCGGTATCCTTGCCGTGTTTACTTTTCAAGGGAAACGCGGCAAGAACCCGCGGCTACTAATCCTCTTGAA
This sequence comes from Chloroflexota bacterium, assembly GCA_034717495.1. Taxonomy (NCBI): domain Bacteria; kingdom Bacillati; phylum Chloroflexota; species Chloroflexota bacterium. Next base: position 24,564 of record JAYELL010000106.1, read on the forward strand.
GGCGAACCAACAAATCGGCCACGCCTAATTCAGCAGCGCCCTGCTGTAAGTATGACCAATCCAGCCGCGCCGCCTGCGCAGTGATTATTCCGGTCACATCTCGCCACTGCCGTTCCGAGCTGTCACCGCCCAGACGATACCAGCGCAACTTTGCCAGGATCGTATCTTCGGCGCTGGAAAAGCGTGCCGTGCGTTCTGGGTCTGTGGCGACGACAACCGCTTGGGCATTACGAATTTGAGCCTGAGTAAATGGCTGCTGCCCGGCAATGAATAAATCTACCTTAAATATTGTCTCCAGGTGGATCAGGTTAAAACTGGACTGGCGTTCGATGGCTTGACGCACGGCCATTTCATCCACATAAAACGCCTCTTGCAGCGCCTGTACCAATGGCTTGACATGACCGGGCTGCAAGTCAACCACCAGATCGCTGTCCAGGGTGGCCCGGGCCACGCCATGCAGCGCGCTGGCCAGGGAGCCGCCAATCACGTAGGGGATATGCAACGACTCCAGCGCATCAATGACCAGCAGCGTCACCGCAATTGGTTCAGAAACCTCACTCATGAGTCGTCTCCACCGGCAAAGGACCGTAAACCCGCGCGGCCAACGCCTCGCCCAGCAATAGGCCGGCCAGCCGCCGCCGGATTTCACTCTCGTCTGCCTGGGGGTAGCGCTGGCGCAGCCCTTGCACTGCCAGCAGCCGTACTGTGGCGTTCATCTGCCCCACCAGCGCCAGCTTGCGCCACGGTGGGGCCTGCCGCAGCAAATCCAGCCATACGTTTTCCGCTTCCGGGTGGGTATCTGTCAATTTCACATTCACTCGGTTCTCTTTAGAATCAGTTGCTTTATTGTAAACATTGTACCATCACGGCACTTTCGACACAATCGCCGCGAAACGACTACACCACTATCGCCACCCTCTACTTGCTCCACTTCCTCCCATTCTACCGCGCCGGAATCGTATCCATTACCCTCCAGAACCTCGCCTGACACCTGTCGGTATGAGGCGTTTTCAGCCTTGCTCAGTATCGTCTCTATTCCCTCCTTCATGGTTTCGATCGCCCGGCGCCGCTCCCCGTCGGGAAGGTCGGCAACCATCAGTATGGTCTATCCAAGCCGGGGTTACGGGATGAACCTGTCGGTGTATTGCAGATAGCCTTGACTCCCTCCCTGCTTATGCCAAAAGCGTACCGATTTACGAAGACGCTTGAGGATGGCCGAGACTTCTTCCAACGAGAGAGGCTGCCCTGGGAGCGGGAAAACCTTGTCATCTTCTGAGAACGCGTGAGAACGCCCCAGACGCCATTCGCAAATGCTTTGCACAGCATCATAAACATCACGTTTTCGTTCAGTCGAGAGATGCACCGGTCGGGCTTCCTTTCCCCGCCACTCCCGTGCTGGCTACTTGGCACATCCGTTCCGATTTGAGCACTTGAGTCGCTTGATTTGCAGGCGACAAACTGCTATACTCCCGCTTTCACATCTCCAAAACGGGAGCAGTAGCGACATGCTATCAAACGTCCGTCGATTCCGCCGTCGATTTTTCGATGCCGTGCAGTTTCACTTCAAACGCTGGCTCAAACCCAACACCCTTTCCCTGGCGGGTGGAGCTACCGCTGACTTTGCTCGTCGCCGGGCCGAGCTCGTCGCCGAAAACGCCCTGCTGCGCCAGCAACTCATTATCCTTCAACGCCAGAGCAGGCGTCCGCAACTCGATAACTTCGATCGCATC